>DATEGV010000443.1:0-4390 GCA_035279925.1 Ktedonobacterales bacterium
CCGACGCCCCGGCGCTCGCGTTCAGGCGGGACAACTCGCTTTCGGGCAGAAACCGGCTCAGAGCGCTTTCCCACGCCGCGAAGAGATCCTTAACGGCCTGGAAGCCAGCATCGGCCTCCGCACGCGGCAGCAGCATGGCGACGGTCGTTCCCATCGCGTGGAAGCGCGTCGAGGCCATGCCGACGGGCACAAAGTAATTCGCCGCCGCCAGTGTGTCGGTCATCTCCATCTCTGGCTCCTTCTCTCGGTTGCCAGCGTCTGCGCTAGGACGAGCTAGAGCCCGTGACAGGCGCCTGCGCCGCGCTGCTACTGCTGCTGCCGAAGCCGTAGCCGCTTGACGAGTTCCCGCTGCTCGCGCTGGAACTGCCGCTGGACGAGGTGGACGACGACCCGCTCGCGCTGGAGCTCCCGCTTGTCGCGCTGGACGAGGTGCTCGCGGTCGAGGTTGTCTTGGTGTGCGTGGCGGCCAGGGTCCCGAACGCCACAAAGGCGCCCAGAGAGATGCCGAGCGCGACCTTTTTCAGCGCCTGCGCTTTTGCCAGCGCCTGCGCCTTTGGCATGCGCGCGGGTGTGGGACGGTTCGCGGCTGCTCGCTGTGGACGCGCCTGGTTGCCAGTGGGCCCCAGAGAGGGCGGCCGCATGTTCGGCTGTGCCGGGGTGGGAACGCGCGGCCCCGGAGGATTGGCGTATCGCGGATACGGGTATTGTGGGTGCGCTTGTGGCTGTGGCTGTGGCTGCGGCGCGCCTGCGCCCTCCGGCATATAGGGCCGGCCTTCCTCCACCGATCTCATGGTCGTCTCCTCAGTCCTGTGTCTCGTATGTCAGCACGACGACTGTTCTTCGTTGGGCGGCTCACGCGCGCCCGCTACGCTCTGTCGTGAGTGACTATACAAAAGGAAGTTGAAGACTTCGGCGGAGTTTGCTGAAGATTCGCTGAAAGATGGAGAGGGTCAAAGCGCTGGCTCCCCCTCCCCCAGGGGGGAAGGGGGCTGGGGGGTTAGGTTCCGTATGCGGCCGGCGCTAGTGTGCGGCGGGGCCGGGAATGAGGGCCACCTATTTAGCGCAGGGAGTCGCGCACGTCCTTGAGAATCGTATCGAGGGGAATCTGCGGCGTCCAGCCGATGAGGCCCTCGATGCGCGCGATGTTGGGCACGCGGCGACGTATGTCCTCGAAGTTGGCGTTGTAGGCCTCAGTGTACGGGATGTACGTCAGCGTCGAGGCGCTCTCGGTGACGGCGACGATGCGCGTGGCGAGCTCCGCGATGGAGACCTCCTCGCGGCCGCCGACGTTGAACACCTGACCCACCGCGCGCGGCTCAGCGGCCAGCCCAAGCAGCGCCCGCGCCACGTCGCGCACGTCGCAGAAGCAGCGCTGCTGGTTGCCGTCGCCGTAGACGGTGAGCGGCTCGCCACGCAACGCCTGCGTTGTCAGACGGGGGATCACCATGCCGTAGGCGCCCGTCTGCCGGGGTCCAACCGTGTTGAACAGGCGGACGACGATAGCGGGAACTCCGTACTGGCGCGCGTAGCCCAGGGCAAGGAACTCATCCACCATCTTACTGGCGGCGTAGGACCACCGATTGACCGAGGAGGGACCGAGCAGGATATCATCCTCTTCACTGAATGGAATCTTTGCGCCCTTGCCATAGACCTCGGACGAACTGGCCACGATAACTTTGGTGTTGTAGCGGCCCGCGCTCTTGAGGACATGATGCGTGCCCTGCACGTTGACCTCGATGCCGCGCACGGGGTCGTCAACGATCATCTTGACGCCGACGGCGGCGGCCAGATGCACGACCACCTCGGCCTGGCTCACGAGGCGATCCAGCACCATTTCGTTCAGAATGGACTCGTGTATGAAGGTGAATGCCGGGTTGGCGAGCAGGGGCGCGATGTTGTCGCGCCGGCCGGTGGAGAGGTCGTCCACCGCCGTCACCGAGTGGCCCTCCCTCAGGCAAAGCTCCGCGAGGTGCGAGCCGATGAAACCGGCTCCTCCGGTGATGAGATAGCGCATGGCGGGAAAACTCCTCGTGCGTATGTGAGTCGGCATGAGGAGTCCCACGCGGGTGTGTCACGCTCCTCGTGCGGATAAACTATGATCGCTGAGATCTCAGCGGTCAGGAGAACACCGCCCAGCCACGCCCCTCCCGCAGACACGGGAGGCAGGGTGGGTCAGGTCGCAAATCACTGGCCCACGCGAGCCAACGTGTGCGCGGCGGTATGGCTTGGCCGCACGAGCCGCCAGACATGATCGGCTCCTTCCACGTCGCGGGTGGCGTTGCGCGTGTCTACGACGAGCCGCGCGTCGCGCGCCACATCGGCGTAGTTGATGTGCGAGTGGTCCGTGATGATCACGACACAATCCGCGGCGCCAAGCGCCTCGCTCGAATACTCCGTCGCGGTGTAGGTCTCGGGGCCGAGCCGCAGCGAGGGAACGTAGGCGTCAATGTACGTGATCCGCGCGCCGCGCTCGCGCAGCAGCGCCAGCACCTCGAGCGCGGGCGACTCGCGCACGTCGGGAATATCTTTTTTATACGCGACGCCGAGCACGGCGACGCTCGCGCCTTCGAGGTCTTTGTTCTGCGTTTCAAGGGCGCGGGCCACCTGCTCGACGACGAAGTACGGCATGTCCTCGTTGACTTTCATGCCGACCTCGATGAGCGGCGACGGGAAGCCGAGCTTCTCCATCTTCCAGAGCAGATAATGCGGGTCCACAGGAATGCAGTGACCGCCGACGCCGGGTCCGGGGTAGAACGGCATGAAGCCGAATGGCTTGGTGGCGGCGGCGTCCACGACCTCCCAGATGTTCGCGCCCAGGACATTGGCGATCTGCGCGAACTCGTTGGCCAGGCCGATGTTGACGGCGCGGAACGTATTTTCGAGCAGCTTGACGAGCTCGGCGGCTTTCGTAGTGCTGACGACGACCACCTGTTCGGTTACGGCGCCGTAGAGCGCGGAGGCGAAGGTGGCGCACTTGGGCGTGACGCCGCCGACGATCTTCGGCGTATTCTTCAGGCCATACTTGGGGTTACCCGGATCAATGCGCTCCGGTGAAAAGACGAGGTAGAAGTCCTTGCCCGCGACCAGACCGGACTCCTCGAGCAGCGGCACCACCAGTTCGTCGGTCGTGCCGGGGTACGTCGTGCTCTCCAGCGAGACAAGCTGCCCCGGGCGCAGGTATGTCTTAACCTGTTCCGCGGCGCTGAGCACGAAGGAGATATCGGGCGCCTTGTCGTCCAGCACAGGCGTCGGCACGCAGATGCTGACCGCGTCCACGGTGGCGAGCTCGGAGAAATCGGTGGTGGCGCGGAAGTGTCCCGCCGCGACGAGCGCCCGGAGCTGCTCGGCGTCCACATCTTTGATCGCGCATATGCCGGCGTTGAGGTCCGCGACACGGCCCGTATCAATGTCGAAGCCAATGACGTGTAAACCGGCCTCCGCGAACGCGACGGCTAGTGGCAGGCCAACATAGCCCAACCCGATAATCCCCACCACCGACTCGCGCTGCTCGATGCGGCGCAATTGGTCGTCCAACACATCATCAACCACGTACATCCCTTGCGAACCCCTCTCTGCGTACCCGTACGCTTTAGCATCTGTACTATACTGGCTTGTCAAGCGCGTGGCGATATTAGTAGGACTGTATGGGGAAACCCGCCACCTGCGACACGATGCGCACAAACGCCTCTTGCTTGCTCAATACTCCGTCGTCGCTCTTCTTCTGCAACTCATTGGTCACGCTGACCTGATCGCGCATCGCCTGGAGCGCAACGGTCCGTTCGGCCCGCAACTTGGGATCGCTGACTGGATAGCGATCGTAAACCATCGCCAACTCCTCGAGTGACCGTTGGCGGCCCTTCACCAGCGAGTTACCGACATCGGTGTAGAAGCGGTACTCGCAGGAGATGCGGCGGATGGGATGGAACTCATATTTGGCGGCCACGCGCAGCAGGAAGTCCCAATCTTGCAGAAGCAGCATGTCCTTGCTGAAGCCGCCCGCTTCTTCGACGCAGTCACGCTCATGCATCCAGGTGTGGATCGCGATGTAATTGCTCACCTGCAGTTGGTCACGGTTGAACTCCCACGTCGGCAAGGGAATGCGTGAGACCGTCGCCGCCGCCGCGCCGCGCCCCTTCATGAGGGCGCGGTTGTAGTCGCTGTACACGAACTTGTATTTGCCCCCGCTCGCGCGCAATTCCTGCCAGAGCGCCTCGAGGTGGAAGGGATAGACCACATCATCGTCGTCCAGGTAGCAGACATATTTGCCCCGCGCCGCGCGGGCGCCCGTATTCAGCCCTTCCCCAGCGCCCAGGCTTTCGCTGTGGCGGATGTATTGAATGGTGAGGCGATCCTCGAAGGAGCGCAGGAGATCGGCCACATCGGCGCCGGC
>DATEGV010000444.1:0-8214 GCA_035279925.1 Ktedonobacterales bacterium
AGATACGTCAGCGCGCCGGTCGCGATGTCCAGCCAGGCGAGGGTCAGCGCGTCTCGTCCGGCGTTGGTCGCCAAATAGATACCCTTGCCCGCGCCGTCCCAGCAGGGATGCTGATACTCCGCGGGCCGTTCCGGCTCCTCCGGCGTGAGCGCGCGGGCCTCACCGGTGGCAAGCGTCACCAGCAGCAGGGTCGTCTGCGTGTTGGAGTGGTGGCGCTCGACGAGGAGCGCCGTCCCGTCCGGTGAATATCCAGCGGCGTAGTTGGTTCCGTCGTGGCGCAGCGCCAGGCGCGGCTCGCCACCCGCGATGGCGCGCTCGTACACGTCGAAGAAGCGCGAGTTGCGCGCGTTCGAGGCGTAGCAGTAGCGCCGGCCATCGGGCGACCAGCCGCCGAACTGGTGCACCACTTCGGGTTGTTCAGAGAGATCGGCGAAGGTCTCGCCGTCGCCGCCGGCCACATACAGTTGGTAGCGTTCCGCGCCGTTGGTGTCTCCGACGATGAGCAGGCGATCATCTGTGGGCGAATACTCCGCGCTCGTCGCTCGCTCGCCGCGAAACGTCACCTGTTCCGGCCAGGCGGGACGCGCGGCGTGGCGGTCCACAGGCGTCCGCCAGACCTCCATCACGCCAGTCATGTCCGTGAGGAAGCTGATGTACGCGCCATCAGGCGAGAAGCTCGCGCCATGCGCCGCGCGCACGTTGACGTATCGCTCGAAGGGATAGCTGGTCCCGGCCATGAACACCTCCATCGCTGTCGCAAGGACATTCATTTTCGCGTCGTAGTTCATCATAGCGCGAGTTTCGCCGAACGCACGAACCGGCGCCTCGCGGTTGCCTACGTGCCGCATGGTCAGGTAGACTGGGCGCAGCGAGGAGATGGCTACGGCATGACCACAGAGCCAGACGCGGGCGAGGAGCGGCTTGAGGCTACTCTTATCACGCGCAGCCAGAGCGGCGACACCCGCGCGTTCAACCTGTTGGTGGAACGCTACCAGTCGGGCGCGTACGCGCTGGCGCTGCGCATGGTCGGCGACCCGGACACGGCGGCGGATGTCACGCAGGACGCCTTCTTCTCCGCCTACCGCGCGATTGCGTCGTTCAAAGGCGCGTCGTTTCGCGCGTGGCTGTATCGTATCGTCAGCAACGCCTGCTTCGACCACTTCCGCGCGCAGTCGCGCCGCCCCACCACCTCACTGGACGCCGCCCTGGAACCCGACCCTGGCGATAATTCCTCCGGCGGTGAGGGACGGCTTGGCGCGGCGTTGACCGACATGGCGTATGAGCCTGAGCGCGTCGCCCTGCGCGCTGAAGTCGTCGAGCGGATACAGCGGGCGCTGTTGGAGCTCGCGCCGGATCAGCGACTCGCCGTCATCCTCTGCGATGTGCAGGGGCTGCCGTATGACGAGATCGCCCGCATCATGCGGACCGCGCCTGGAACGGTCAAGTCGCGCATCTCACGAGCGCGAGCGCATCTACGCGCGATCTTGGCGCGCGAACCGGAACTTTTCGGCCCCGGCCGCCGTCCCACTACTGAACGCGAGGGCGACTAAACATGCGGGATAGATCTCAATGAGCAGCGGCACGAACTTCTTTCACGAGGATTGGGACCTCCAGCGCGAGCGCCTCTCCGCCTCCCTCGATGGCGAGTTGGACGCGGCGGAGCGTGAGCAACTGGAGCGCCATCTCGTGGAGTGCGAGCGGTGCCGCGCCATCCTGGCCGAGCTGCGCCAGACGCGGGGGCTGCTGCGCGCGCTGCCACAGCCTGCGCTGCCGCGCTCCTTCATGCTGCCCATCGAGACGCCCGCCAACGTGCGCTCCATCGCCGACGCGCCCTCGAACGCCGCCCGGTCGCGCATGCGGTCAGGGACATTTTCACGCCTGGCCCAGCGTGTGGGCAGCCTCGCGGCAGCGGTCGGCATCGTCCTGCTCCTTGGAACCTGGATCGCCGGCCTCCATGGCGCGTCAGTCGCGTCCAACGCGAGCAAAGTGCCCCAGGGGGCAGGGGCGTCACAAAATACACAACAGAAGACAGCAGGCGCCCCAGCGACGCGCACTTCCCCCGTTTTCGCCGGCGCCACGCGTGCGCCCGAAGGCGCCACAGGCTCCACCGCGAATCCAGGGGAGACGCAGGCCGCGTCTACAGCCACGGCGGCTGCCAACGCCACGAACTCACACGCCAAGACGGGAAGCTCGGCGTCCTCAGCGCCCGTGGTTCCGCTCACTGGCGCTGGGCTGCTCGTCGGCGGGATCGCGCTCGTCGTCGCCGGCAAGACGACGCGGACGCGCCGTGGACGCCGCGCGCGCGGCCAACCGTGACGCGCCCCGCTACCGCACTTCCGCGTCGCCCGAGATGACGCGCTCCCCCGTCGAATTCTCGATCCACACATCAACGCGCCGTGGCTCCGTGGATGGGCCGTCGCCCACCGCCCCCCGGACCGTCAATGTATCGCCCGGCCGCACGATGCCCTGGAAGCGCACGCGCAGCCGCGCCACCCACCCCCCAGACGACGCCGTGAGCCAGTCTGTGAGTAGTTGCCCCGCGAAGGCCATCCCCAACATGCCGTGCGCGATGGTCCCATCCAGCCCGACCGCTCGCGCCGCGTCGGCGTCCAGGTGGATCGGGTTGTGATCGCCGCTCACGTCGGCGTAGGCGTCTATCTGCGCCTGCGTGACATGCTTCGTGAGCGCGGGCAACGGTTCCCCCGGCTTCGTCGTCGCCGGCTTTCCAGCGCCCGAAGCGGGACCGGCGGAGGTTTGCGGCTCGCCGGGGGCGGGGTTGTCACGCACGACGACGGTGGCGCTGCCCGTCGCCAGGCGCTCGCCGTCGGGTGTGTCACAGAACTGCTCCAGCGTCATAATCGCCATGCCGCCGGCCCGCGCCGTCTGCCGGATGGATTTGACGCGATGGCGCGTGACGAGCGTATCGCCCGCAACCAGCGGCCGGCTGTAGGAATACTCCTGCTCGCCATGCAGAACCTGGCTATGTTCAGTGTCCAGGCCCGCTTCGGCGAACGCGACGCGAAAGCGCGTGATGAAGGTTGGCGTCACTGGCACGCCACGAAAGCCCGCGCGCTCGGCGGCGGCGGGATCGTGAAAGATGGGATTGGTGTCGCCGATGGCGTCGGCGAAGCGGCGAATGTCCTCGGCCTGGATGGTGACGGTTTCGGGCGTCGTCTCGTGGCCGACGAGGGCTGGGTCAAGTGGCATGGCGGCTACCTCCTCACACGTGTGACTGCGCCTATCGTATCGCGTCGCGTCGCCTGCTCGCCACTCTCCGCGCACGAAGCTGACCTCACCCCCAACCCCTCCCCCGCGAGGGGAGGGGAGCAAGTTGCGCGCCGGGGTGGGGTCCGTACCTCGTGCCTGCTCGCCACTTTCACCCCGCTCTCCCTCGCGACGTGGTAAAATAGAGGGAGCGTTTCGTCGCGGGGCAGCGCCCGCACGGCGTAACGCGTTGACTTGCTCACAGGGGGGTCGCGTTGGCGGCTGCCCGTCCTTTCGCGCGTTCGAGGACACCTGCCGTGAAGATGATCGTCGGCCTGGGCAATCCCGGCCTGCGCTACGCGCGCACCCGCCACAACGCCGGCTTCGACACGGTGGATCGCATCGCCGCGCGCCAGGGCTGGCGCTGGGACGCGCGCAAGGCGCGCTCGCTGCTGGCCAGCGGCATGATCGGCGAACGGAAAGTGACTCTGGTGAAGCCGCAGACCTATATGAACGACAGCGGCGTCGCCGTCGGTGAGCTTGTCCGCTTCTTCAAGCTCGATCTCGCCGACCTGCTCATCATCTGCGACGACCTCGACCTGCCGCTCGGCCGCGTGCGCCTGCGCCCCAACGGCTCCGCCGGCGGGCAACATGGCCTGGAGTCCATCATCCAACACCTCGGCGGCACGGGGTTCGCGCGCATCAAAATTGGCGTGGGCCGGCCTCTGAATGGGCGCGGCGAGAACATAGATTTCCTGCTCAGCGCGCCGCGTGGCGACGAGCGTCTGGCGCTGGACGCCGCCTGTGAGCGCGCCGCCGACGCCGCCCTGTGCTGGGTCACGAACGGCGTTGACGACGCCATGAATCGCTACAATGCGTGAGATTATCCCTATCTTCGGAGGCATATCGTGTCACTTCGTGGATTACCACCACTGCTCGTAGATCGGCCTGAGTTCCAGCGCCTGCGTGACCGACTGGCTCCCGGAGCCGCCGCGCCCGTCCTGCCCGGCGTCACCGAGGCCGCCAAGCCGTACATCGTCGCGTCCCTCGCGCTGGCGCTGAAGCGCCCCGTGCTCTACGTCGTGCGCGACAGCGAGGAAGCGGAGCGCGCCGCCGACGCGTTGACGGGTCTGCTGGGCCGCGACACGTCGGTGCTCGCCTACGCCGACCGCGACGCGCTGCCGTTCGAGCGCCTGATGCCCGACGCCGAATCCGTCAAGACGCGCATGAACGCGCTGACCGCTCTCAGCCGTCCCAGCGGCGCGCTCGTCGTCGTCTGCTCGGATCGCGCGCTGACGCAACCGGTAATGCCGCCGGCCGAGTTCAGCGCCTCGCTCGTCGAGCTGCGCGCCGGAGCGCAAGCCGACCCACGGCTGCTGCTGGCGCGGCTGCTGGAGCTCGGCTATGAGCCGGTCGCGGAGGTTGAGGAGGCCGGGCAGGTCAGCCATCGCGGCGGCATTGTGGATCTCTTCCCGCCCGCGCTGCCGCGCCCCATCCGTATCGAGTTCTTCGGTAACGAGATCGAATCGGTGCGCACCTTCGACCACGAGACGCAGCGATCGCTCAACCCTGTGGACGCCGTGCTCGTCGGACCCGCGCGCGAGGCGCTGCCCGTGCGTGGACCAGCCGCCGCCGCCGTCCTCGACGCGCTCGACATCATCGGCCTGGACGCCGACGCCCAGGCGCGCTGGCTGCGCGACGTGGACGCGCTTCGCGATGGCCAGTCCTTCGACGACATCGGCTTCTATCTGCCGTACCTGCACGAACAGGCGACCATCCTTGACTACCTGCCCGCCGACAGCCTGCTCGTCCTGCATGACGCCGACGCCGCGCGCCAGACGGCCGAGAGCCTCGCGGAGCAGGCGGAGGAGGTGCGCGACCGGCTAGAGCGTGACGGCGAGATTCCGTCTGGGCTGCGGCCCGCGTTCGTCCCGTGGTCCGCGCTCACCGGCGCGCTCGCCACGCGCACCCAGCTACGCTTCGCCACCCTGCTCGAAGATGAGGCCGCCGACCGCGACCACCTGGGCAGCTCGCTCGCGCCCGATCTGACGGCCAGCAACTCCTATGGCGGGCGCATGCGCGCGTTTGCCCAGGACGTGCGCAAGCTGCTCGCCGAGCGGCAGCGGGTCGTCATCGTCAGCGGGCAGGCCCGGCGACTGGCTGAGGTCTTCGGCGACGAGGCGCTGCTGGGCAAGAACGGCGTCGTTCTCGTCTCCCCCGCGACCGATCTGCCGGACGCGCCCGAACCCGGCACGCTCGCCCTGATCCACGGTCGCTTCCCGGAGGGGTGGCATAGCCGCTCGATGGCGCTCTCCGTCTACACCGACGCCGAGATCTTCGGCTGGTCCAAGCGCCGTGGCGAGCAGCGCCGCGCCAGCGTGACGCCCGCCTCATTCCTGGCGGAGCTGCGCCCCGGCGACTACATAGTGCATCAGGATCACGGCATCGGCCGCTTCGATGGGCTGGTCAAGCTCGCCAACAGCGGTGTCGAGCGCGAATATCTGCTCATCCACTACGCCGGCACCGACAAGCTCTACATCCCGACCGACCAGCTTGACCGCATCACGCGCTACATCGGCATGGGCGACGGCGCGCCCGCCCTCAGCCGCCTGGGCAGCGCCGAGTGGGCGAAGGCCAAGCAGCGCGCGAAAGACAGCGTCAAAGAGATCGCCAGCGACCTGCTGCGGCTCTACAGCGTGCGCGAGCTTGCCGTCGGCCATCCCTTCCCATCCGATGAGGAGCAGCCCTGGCTGCGAGAGCTCGAAGAGGCGTTCCCCTATGAGGAGACGCCGGACCAATCGCGCGCCATCGCCGAGGTCAAAGAGGACATGGAGCGCGCCCGCCCGATGGATCGGCTCGTCTGCGGCGATGTCGGCTACGGCAAGACGGAGGTGGCCCTGCGCGCCGCCTTCAAGGCCGTGCTCGACCATCAGCAGGTGGCCGTGCTCGTGCCGACGACCATCCTCGCGCTCCAGCACTTCAACACGTTCATGCAGCGGCTCAAGCCGTACCCGGTCCGCGTGGAGCTACTCAGCCGCTTCCGCTCCGAGAAGGAGCAGAAGGAGGTGCTGCGCGACCTCGCCGCCGGCCAGGTGGATATCGTCGTCGGCACGCACCGCCTGCTCTCGCAGGACGTGATCTTCCACAGCCTCGGGCTGCTCGTGATTGATGAGGAGCAGCGTTTCGGCGTGGCCCATAAGGAGCGGCTAAAGCAGATGCGGATGGAGGTGGACGTGTTGACCCTCACGGCGACGCCGATCCCGCGCACGCTGCACATGTCGCTGGTCAACGTCCGCGATATGAGCGTCATCGAGACGCCGCCGCACGAACGCCTGCCCATCCGCACGTACATCCGCCACACCGACGACGCGCTGATGCGCGAGGCGATCCTGCGCGAGATTGATCGCGGCGGCCAGGTCTTCTTCGTCCACAACCGCGTGCATGGCATCCAGGCCATCGCGCAGAAGCTCCAGCGGCTCGTGCCGGAGGCGAGCTTCATCGTCGCCCACGGCCAGATGCCGGAGGATCAGCTCGAACATGTGATGCTGGACTTCTCCGCCGGCGAGTTCAACGTGCTCGTCTGCACCACCATCATCGAAAACGGCCTGGACATCCCCAACGCGAACACGATCATCGTCAACAACGCCGCCTTCTTCGGGTTGAGCCAGCTCTACCAGTTGCGCGGGCGTGTGGGTCGCGCCACCCACCAGGCCTACGCTTACTTCCTCTACAACAAGGACGTGCAACTGACGCCCGTCGCGGAGAAGCGCCTGCGCGCCATCTTCGAGGCCACCGAGCTTGGCGCGGGCTTCCGCATCGCCATGAAGGACCTGGAGATTCGCGGCGCGGGCAATCTGCTGGGCGCGGAGCAGTCCGGCTTCGCCAACATCGTCGGCTTCGATCTCTATACGAAGCTGCTGGCCGAGACCATCGCGGAGCTGAAGGGCGAGCGCCGCAATCTCGCGCCGCGCCCAACGCCCACAAGCGTCGAGCTGCCGGTGGACGCCTATATCCCCGACGAGTATATCGGCGACAAGACGCTCAAGATGAGCTTCTATCAGCGTCTGGCGAACCTCGAAAGGCCGGAGCAGGTGGAGGCGATGGTGGCCGAACTGACGGACCGATTCGGTTCTCCGCCGGAGCCGGTCAGCAACCTGCTGGGCATCGTGCGCCTCAAGACGGAGGCCGCCGCGCTGGGGTACGAGTCGGTGGGCGCGCGCGATGGCGACATCGTCCTGAAGCTGCGCCGAACCACAGCGGTTGACCGAGTGGGCCTGTATAAACGCTATCGCAACGACGCGCGCATCCAGCCCGGCGAAGTGAAGATACCGCGCCGCCGTTTCGCCGAGGACGCCGCTGGATGGCTCGCGCAGTTGACCGAGCTGCTGCCCGTCGTTGTCGGCCAGAAGCCGCATCCCCCGGTCGCCGCCCCGGAGCCGGCGCTGCGGACGGGCGGGTGAAGGTACGGTTCACGCAGAGTCAGAGGGAGTTCACGCAGAGTCAGGATCGGGGTACGGTTCACGCAGAGTAATGGGGAGTTGGCGCAGAGTTAGAGAGAGGGAGAGAGCGAGAGTGCGTTGCCCAGAGGGGGCTACCGACGCGGGACGGGGCATCGCCTCACAGGCTCCCGTTCACTCCCATTGACTCCGTTTCGACTCCCTCTGACTCTGCGTGAACCGTATCTCTTTCCGTCGCTCGTCGCGGCGTTTCGGCGATCCGTCAGCCACGCGCGCATCCAGACGGTCGCGCCCCTCGCCTGGCGTAGCGCGGTATGCAGGGCGTAACGGGTGGCGTCAAGCGCGTGGTCGTTGGCCTTAATGGGGAGCTCGGCCTCACCCCCAGCCCCTCTCCCACGGGGAGAGGGGAGCTAGCGGACCTCACCCCCAGCCCCTCTCCCACGGGGAGAGGGGAGCTAGAGAAGCGGCGTTCCGGCCTGGGTTCCCCCTCTCCTGTGGCTGCCTTATCCCCCCAGCCCCCTTCCCCGTGCGCAGGGAAGGGGGAGCCGGAGAA
>DATEGV010000445.1:0-2094 GCA_035279925.1 Ktedonobacterales bacterium
ATATAATCTTGCGCGAGCCGGCGATACCTCGCTGGGCGGATGAATATTAGGATAGTTTCGCATGCCAGATAGTCGCCGCCGCATCGCGGTGTTGGGAAGCACCGGCTCCATCGGACGCCAGACCCTCGATGTCGCGCGCGCCTTCCCCGACCGGTTTCAGGTCATCGCGCTGGTGGCGCGAAGCAACGTCGCTCTGCTGGCGGAACAGGCGCGCGAGTTTGCCCCGGCCTTCGTCGCCTGCACGGATGAGTCGGCGGCCACCCTCGAACAGTTGCGCGCGGCGCTCCCTCAGGCCCAGCATGGCCTCGCGACGCTCACCACGGCGGCGACGCATCCAGATGTCGAGATGGTGGTCGCGGCCACCTCCGGGCTGGTGGGTGTCCTGCCGACGCTGGCCGCGATGCGCGCCGGCAAAACCATCGCCCTGGCGAATAAAGAAACACTCGTGATGGCCGGCCACCTCGTCATCCCCGAAGCCCGCCGCCTGGGCGTCGAGATTCTGCCGGTGGATAGCGAGCACAGCGCATTATGGCAGTGCCTCCGCGGTGAGCGCGCCACAGAGGTGCGTCGCCTGCTGGTGACGGCCTCCGGCGGCCCGTTCCGCAGGCTGCCGCTCAGCCGGATGGTGGATGTCACCATCGAGCAGGCGATGGCGCATCCAACCTGGAGTATGGGTCCGAAGATCACGATTGACTCAGCGACCCTGATGAACAAGGGGCTGGAGGTCATCGAAGCCCACTGGCTCTACGACATGCCCTATGACAAGATTACGGTGGTGGTGCATCCGCAGAGCGTCATCCACTCGATGGTCGAGTATGTGGACGATTCGATCAAGATGCAGGCCAGTCTGCCCAGCATGCACCTGCCAATTCAGTACGCGCTGAGCTATCCCGACCGGCTGGACCGCGCCGAGACCGCCCTCTCCCACCCGCTGTCATGGACCCAGGTGCGCCAGCTCGATTTCGAGGACGCCGATCTGGAGCGCTTCCCCTGTCTGCGTCTGGCGTATGAGGCGGGGCGGCGCGGCGGGACGGCGCCAGCCGTGCTCGTCGGCGCGGATGAGCGGGCTGTGGCGCTCTTCCTGGCGGGCAAGATCCCGCTGACCGACATCGCGGCGCTGATCGAGACGGCGCTGGCGAACCATACCGTACGCGATGACCCTGATTTAGACGCCGTGCTCGCGGCTTCGGACTGGGCGCAGGACGAGGTGGAGCGACTCTACGGTGAGCGCGCGAATCGTATCGTGTCGGCGCGACCCTCGCGGCCAACGGAGTGACGATAGGTAGGCGACGCCGACTGGCGGGAGTACAGAAACGATGAACCCACTATACTTGCTGGCGGCGGTGCCGATATTCGCGCTCATGGTGCTGGTCCACGAGTTCGGCCACTTCATCACGGCGCGCTGGGCCGGCATTCGCGTCGAGGAGTTCGCCATCGGCTTTCCGCCGCGCCTCTTTGCGATCAAACGCGGCGAGACCGTCTATTCGATCAACCTGCTGCCCATCGGCGGTTACGTGCGCATGCCCGGCGAGAATGGTGAGACGACAGACGAGGAAGGCCGCCCCGATCCAGGCAGCTTCGCGTCCAAGACCGCCGGCAAACGCGCCATTGTGCTGCTGGCCGGCGTCACCATGAACCTGATCCTCGCGTTCGTGCTCTTCGCTGGCGCGGAGGCGGCCGGACCGGTGATCGCCTCATCCTATGTGAAGGTCATGTCCGGCGGCCCGGCGGCGACGGCCGGCCTCGTTACCGGCGATCACGTCGTGGCGATTGACGGACATCCCATCAAGACCTACGATGATCTCATCGCGCAGACGAACGCCGTCATCGCCCGCGCCCCCAAAGGCGCGACGACCTACCCCGTCACCCTGCTCGTGCAGCATCCGGGAGTCGCCAATCCCATCACCATCACGGTACACGCGAATACGGGTTCGCCGCATCTGGATGTGACGACGGACCTCAACCACGCCATCCATGAGACGCACCCGATCTGGGAGGCGCCTGGGCGCGGACTGGGCGATATCCCGTTCGTGATTGGCGCGACGGGCAACGCCATCAATCAGATTGTGAACCACAAAATCGCCCTGAGCCAAG
>DATEGV010000446.1:0-9347 GCA_035279925.1 Ktedonobacterales bacterium
GTGCGAGCAGGCAATTATCCGAACCTCACGGGCGTCTGGGATGTGGACTCCGTGGGGTTGCTGCACATCCTGCGCGGCATGAATACCGGACATGACGCGGCGGGCGCGGTCCTGGGCGCGCAGTCGGGCTTTCACCTCGGCGCCGCGCTCAATCTCAACATGGAGGATGGGCCGATAGACGTGAACCGCGAGCGCAGCCGGCGCAAGCTCATCGCGGATCGACTGCGCGACGAGCCGACACTGGCTGAGATCGTCGCCGATCAGGAGCAGCCGCGCCTGACGGAGACACAGCTCGAACTGCACCGTCTGCGGCACAAGCTGGCCGCCGGCGCGCAGTACATCATGACGCAGCCGATCTACGACATCACGCCGCTCGAACGTTTCTTCGAAGCCTTTGGGCCGGTTGAGACGCCGATCATCCTGGGCATGATTCCACTGCATAGCTCGAAACATGCGGAGTTTCTGCACAACGAGGTGCCAGGGGTCACCATCCCCGAAGACGTGCGGGCGCGGCTGCGCGAGGCTGGGGACCGTGGCCGTGAGGTTGGCCTTGAGATCGCCTATGAGGTCATCACGGCGGCGCGCTCACGCGGCCTGGTACAGGGCTGCTATCTCGTGCCGTCCTATGGGCGCTACGATCTCGTCGGCGAGCTCGCCCAGGAGCTCCTCGAGGACGCCCGCAAACGGGAGCGCGCGGTGGACGTGTCCGCTAACTAGCGCGAATCACTCCTCGTCACCGCGCCAGCGGAGCCGCTCCGGCAGCGCGTCCTCGATCCCGAAGACATCCAGCGTGCGCCGCACAATGCGATCCACGATCTCATCCGTGGTGGCGGGGCGCAGGTAGAACTGCGGCATCGGCGGCGCGATGCGCACACCCAGGCGCGCGAGCTTGAGCATATTCTCCAGGTGAATCGCGGAGAGCGGCGACTCGCGTGGGACGAGTAGCAGCGACCGTCCCTCTTTGATGGTCACGTCAGCCGCGCGTTCGAGCAGATTCGACGACAGGCCGCTGGCGATCGCCGAGACGGTGCGCATGGAGCAGGGAATGACGATCATGCCGGCCGTGCGGAAGCTGCCGCTCGACATTGGCGCGCGGAAGTCGTCCGGGTTGAAGATGTGAGCGCCGAATCGCGCCTTCCAGTCCGCCAGATCATCCGCGATGGTTCGTCCGACCTCATCGGGCCAGACCTGGCGGCATGCCTGCGTGTACGTGATGTGCATCGGCACGCCAAGCTCGCCGAGCGCCTCGACGGCGCGAATAGCCAGGGTGGCGCCGCTGGACCCGCTGATCCCGATGACGACGGGAGCCCGTTTGGTCGCGCTCTTGCTCATCTCCCCTCCGTATTTTTTGTGGTAAGCTCGCCGTCGAGCTCAAAGGTGAAGCGCGCGTCATCGTGAATATCCGCCGTCACCACTACCTCGCCGCGCACATTAAGCCGCCAGGTGGCGGAGGGCGCCGTACTAGCGAGCCGACGCGGTCGCAGACTGGGTGGGAGCCAGATCGTGAACGTGCCGGCGACGTGCCGCCCCAGGCGCGCCTGCCAGCGCAAGACTCCAGTGTCGGGCCGCCACTGCCAGTCTTCAATCTCGACGGCCCCCTGTGAAATATGGAAGCTCGTCGAGAGCAACTGTGGGACGCCGCGCTCGCGGTGGACCGCGAGGACGGCCACTCCGTGCGCCGGGACGCGCAACGTCACCCCATCGGCTGACCGACCGAGGTAGGTCTGTGTCCAGAACTCGACGGCGTGGTAGTTGCCACGCGCCAGGCCCAATTCATTCCAGTCGGCGCGCATCTCGCGCTCGAATGGACCGCCGTTGAAGAGGCCGACCAGCGTCCAGCGCCCCCAGTCTCGCGCGATCTCGACGCTGACACACTCAGGAACGCCGAAGGTGAAATGCGTCGAGGGCAGAGCACGTTCGCGCATTGGCGGCAGCAGCTTTGAGGCGATATCCAGTCGTTCCAGCGTGAGCCGGGTGAGCCGGTCAGAGAGGACCGTCATGCCGCCGGTCAAACCGACCGCCGAAGCAAACATGCGCGCCTCGTCGGCGGTCAATTCGGTCTCGCTGTCGCGCATCAGCAGGCAGTCGGGATCGTTGAGCCAGAGCGCGGGTTGCGTCCAGGCGCGAGCCAGGGTATTGCGAACAGCCCCTTCGAGCGCGGGCAGTGAATGGCCCTCACTCAGCGGCATGGGAACGCCTTTGTGCCTGGGCGACCAGTATGGCGCGCTATCGGGACCGATCCGCATGGCGTCCACGAGGCCGACCGCGCTGAGCAGAGGACATCCGCAGGCCAGTAGGAAAACGTCGTCGCCGACGATCTCGCGGATGAGTCGCAACCCGCCACGCAACGCGCTGGCGCGTGTCGCCAGTGGATCGTGTCGCCGCCCACGCGCCGCGCCGGTGGCAAGAAAATCGAGTTTGAGGTAATCGAAGCCCCAATCGTGCACGATGGTCGTGAGGGTCTCCCGCAGCCAGTTGCGCGCTCCAGGATGCGTCGTATCCAGCGCGTACAGCGAGGTGTCCCAGTTCTTGCCGGCGAACACAGGCTGCCCGTCGGCGCCGTGGACCAGCCAGTCGGGGTGGTCGCGGGCGAGGCGGCTACTCGCCGCGACGGTGAACGGCGCGAGCCAGAGGCCCGGACGGTAGCCCGCGAGCCGGATACGCTCGGCGATACGGCCCATCCCATGCGGGAACCGCTCGTTGACGCTCAGCCAGTCGCCGACCGCCGTCTGATAGCCATCGTCAATCTGCACAACGTCCAGCGGCAGCGTTGAACGCTGCGAGCGCAGCGCCATGAGATTCTCCGCGAGGGCGTCCTCGTTCACCTTGTCGAAGTAATAGTACCAGCTGCACCAACCGGACGGCGCGGAGTCCGCGCGGCGCGCCTGCCCCTCAGCGGCGACCGCCTCGGCAAAGTGCGCCAGCGCCTCATGTTCCCCACAGAGCGCGAGCAGCAGCGGCGGCGCGTCCACCCCATCGCCTGGATGTAGCGTTACGTCGTCGAGCAATGCGCAGGCGGCCAGCGCACCCTCCTTGCGGTCGAGATGGACCTGCCCGAACCAGCGTTCCTGCGCAGTGAACCCAGCGAGCAGCGCCATACCGCCGCTGGCGTGTCCAAGCATACCCACGCCCTCCGAGACTACGTCCACCCGGCCAGAGATGGGCTGGCGTGGCGACCGGCCGCCGGGGCTGTGCCAGGCCACCAGGGTCGGGACACGCGGGCGGGGATCGGGACGGCCCATGGGCAATCCGCCGGCGTAGCTCCACGATTGCCAGCCATTCTTGTAGGCGTCGAACTCACGAGCGCGTTCTCCCAGGCGTAGGCAGCCGCTCCCCCACCAGGAGCCGGATACGAAGGGGAACAATCGGCGAACCGTGATCGGCTCCGAACCGACATTGCGCAGTGAGATGCGGACGCCGCAGACGGGCAGGTCGTCGTAGAGCAGGGTCGTCCAGGTGACGGCGAGCGGCTGCACGGCGACAGGATAGTGGCGGTGAACGGCGAGGCCACCGCCGAACTCGTCGGCGAAACGTTGCGGCTCGGCGATGCGACTGGTGGATTCTATCCCCAAACCCAGCGTCCGCGAACGGCGTTCACCGGACAGCGGCGCAAGTTCCACGAGCATACCGCCCGCGACGCGCGTGCGCTCGTCCGTGGGATCGAGCAGGACGAGTTGCGCGCCACTCTCCCAACGCACGATCAACTTGCCATTGGTCGCGAGTAGTTCCTCACCTAGCGGGCTGGCTACTCGGTCGAACCTGACTTCAGTCATCGCACCATTCGCATTCGTCCGTCATCACGCCGTCGCGCCACCTGTAGAGTAGCACCGGAGGCGGCGCGGTCGCAACGCCAGCGCGCCGGTCCAGTCGGCCAGTCGGCCCATACGGGTTGGCATGCTGAATCGGAGCGTCTATACTGCGACGGAGCGTCGCGCCCACATCCGCGACGGTATGACCAGGGCCGACGCGCGCCAGAACTTTGCCGCGGAGAAGGATGAGGAGCTATGACCGGACGGACGCGAGCGTATATGGAACCACGCCAGCGCCCCGACCGCGCGGCGCGGGTGGGAATATCGCCGTTGCGCCAGCGACTGC
Organism: Ktedonobacterales bacterium; assembly: GCA_035279925.1. Classification (GTDB taxonomy): domain Bacteria; phylum Chloroflexota; class Ktedonobacteria; order Ktedonobacterales; family JADMIN01; genus DATEGV01. The sequence continues at coordinate 4,096 of DATEGV010000446.1, forward strand.
CGATCATCCTCGGCGCGGCTACGGGAATCCTCGTCTGCGCCGTCGTCCTCGCCGCCGTATTGCTATTGGGTAGGCGTCCCAACCCACCCGACACCGCCGCGCAGGCGCTCTGCTCCTCGTTACAGACACAGGACTACGCCGCAACGTACAACGACCTCTCCGGCGCGCTCCAACAACAGGGTACGCAAGCGCAGTTTATCGCCAGCCAGCGGGAACTCGATATCGTCAGCGGCTCCGCGCGCGCCTGCGGCTACAGCATCCAGCACAACGACGGGACCGTCGCCACGGTGCTCTTCACCGTTACTCGGCAGGCGGGCGGCGTGCGGCAGGCGACCGCGCGCTTCGTCCATGACGGCGATACCTGGCGCCTGGATTATTATGACGCGAGCGTGATTTGAGGTGACGAGGCGCTAGTTCAGGATGTGGCGGTCAATCGGGTTGGGCGCCGCGTTCTCAGCGCGTGTCTGGCGCTGAAGGACCTCCGTTTCCTTGCGCAGGAGGCGTACACCGCGTCGCAGGCGTTCCGCGACTGAGGTGACTTCGAGCAGGCGCTGCTTTTCGCAGTCCTCGCAGGTCAGGCAGATGCCGATGAGGTATGATAGCTCCTCAGGTTCCATCGGCACCTCGATATGCCGATTCTCGCTGCCGACGAGCTTGAGCACCAGACGGAGATACGCATAGAGGGCTGAGCGGGCGGACTGGACGGTCTCCGTCTCGGTGGACGTGTCATCGTCTTTGAGAGGACGCACGAGGCTCGTGAGATAGGCGCGCTCCCGGCGCGGCTCGACCACCGCGAAGCGGCTCGTGCCCAGCGCCAGCAGATTGTAGCGCCCGTCGGGCAGCTCCTCATAGTCGGCAATGCGCGCGAGCGTTCCCACCGGAGCCGGCGTCTCGTGTTCGGTGGCGCTCTCCGGCAGGGCCAGCACGACCCCGAACGGCGCGCGGTCGGCCAGGCAGTCCACGATCATCTGCCGGTAGCGTGGCTCGAAGATGTGCAGGGGAAGCGCCATCCCGGGAAAGAGCACCACATTGAGCGGGAAGAGCGGAACCTCAAAAAGTGTGTCCGCCACATCGCAATCCTGTCTACCATCGGACTGGCAAAGAAGCGACGGTTCTGGCATGGGTGTGGCCCGCAGCCTGAGCAGAGTGTATCATGGCAGGTGAAACGGGCGCCAGCCAATCGGAGGAACACATGCGGGAACTTGTCGGTCACTCGGAGGCGTGGAGGCATCTCGAGCGCGCGGCGCGGTCGGGGCAGGTGGCGCACGCCTATCTGTTGACCGGGCCAGAGTCCATCGGCAAGACGACGCTGGCGGTCGAGTTCGCCAAATTGCTGCTCTGCGAGCGCGCGGACGCCGGGACCGGAGAGCCGTGCGGGGAGTGCGCGCCGTGCCGCAAGATCAGCCACGGCAATCATCCCGATGTGCGCCTCATCGAGCCACGCGACGGCAAGCGCCAACTGGGAGTGGAGGTGGCGCGCGAAGACGTGGTGCGTCTGGCGAATCGCGCGCCATCTGAGGGACGCTGGCGAGTGTTTATTCTTCCGAGCGCGGAGCACATGACGCCGAGCACGGTAAACGCGCTGCTCAAGACGCTCGAAGAACCACCAGAAGGTGTCGTCCTCCTGCTCACCAGCGCCGAGCCCGAGAACCTGTTGCCAACGCTTCTCTCCCGCTGCCAGCTTTTGCCGCTACACGGCGTGGTGCACGATGACATTGTGAAGACACTCATCGAGCGCCAGAACCTCGATCACACCCAAGCGAAAGGCCTTGCGGACCTCGCCAACGGCCGGCTGGGATGGGCGCTTCGCGCCGCTGAACAGCCTGAACTCCGCGAGGAGCGTGCGCGCCTGCTGGAACAGATCATCGGATTGGCTCCGGCCTCGCGGGACGCGCGCATTCGGGCCGCCGCGACGCTGGCCTCCGACGCGGAGACGGCTCGCCGCGCTCTGGAGGTGTGGATCTTGTGGTGGCGCGACGTGACGCTCGCCGCGTGCGGCGCGACACACCTCGCCAGCGCGGGGCCCGCACGCCGCGACGCCGAAAGCCAGGGACACGCCATAGGTCAGCGCCAGGCGGACGCCTTTCTGCGCGCACTCCTCAACGCGCGGGTCGCCTTGGACCAGAACGCCAACCCGCGCCTTACCTTCGACGTGCTGATGCTCGATCTGCCGGCGCTCACCGGGGGTCGCACGCAATCTTCCACTGTGTGAGCGGCTTCACATCCCATTTTGCTCGCCACGGCGTCATACTAGACGACAGCGCGCTCAATACAAGTGACCTCGCGTGGTGGCGAGTTCGCGGCGCGTGTCGCAATCGCGGGAGGGGAATCATCATGGCTAATCTGCGTTCACTCATCTCACGTCACGGCAGGTCAGTTCCGCGCGCCGGCGCCTACGCGACGCTCGCGCTGACGTGCCTCGCCGCCGCCGCGTGTACATCGGCGCCAACATCACACGGTGGGCCAACCGCCACCAGCAGTGGAACGAGCGCGGCGACCGCGACGGCGCAACCGGCGAACACGACCGGCTCAGGCGTCAACGTCCTCGTGTACTTCTCGAAGCATCCAGATTCGGACAGCAACCCAGACGCCGTATTCCCGGTCAGCCGTGTGTCGCCCGATCTCGGCGTGGCGACGTATGCCGTCAAGCAGCTGATCGCGGGTCCGACTTCATCCGAAGCCGCCAGCGGCTACTACACACCAATTGTCGGTATATTCTCAGGGGCCTCGAATTGTGGCGGAGCGGATTTCACGATCGCCTTGAATAAGAAAGGCTCGACTCCGGCGCAGGGCACGGCTACGCTCCAGTTCTGCCGTCAAACGAGTCTACCCGGCGACTTGACGGGCGCCTACATCAAAGCGGAGCTCACGAAGACGTTGACGCAGTTTGCCACGATACAGAGGGTGGTAATTCTCAACATCAGCGGCGCCTGCTTCGACGACCTGCGCGGGGGAAACCTCTGCCTCAGCTAAGACATAGGCCATCTGGCGGCCTGTGACGTAACCTGCGATGGTCGAACGTGTTATAGTGGCGCGACCTTTGCGTGCCGTCACTCTGTACGCTAGGCAGAGATTCGATCAGGGAAATGAACTTTATGCGGGGGAGCGACGAGCTGAACCAGGAGACCGCGCCCGACGAGGCTGAGGAGCTCACCATCACGGACGTTTCCAGTCAGGAGACCGCGCCGGTCGAGGTTGACCAGCCACCAGTCGTAACTCCGCATGAGGGCGTGAGCGCGCCGGGCCATGTTGATCGGGAGACCGTGTCTGAGCTGGCGACTGTGCCCATCGAGGCGCTCCGGCGGGGACAGGCCCGGCTCACGCCCAACGTGCGTCTTGCCCGCGGCATGATGCGCCGGCGCAGGCGCGCCCGCCACAAGCGTGTCACGTTGATCGTCTCAGTCTGTGTGCTGCTCGCCATCCTCCTGCCGGCGGGGATCGCGATCGCCTCCGCGCTCCAGGACTACACACAACTCAAGTCGCTTGGCTCGGCGGCGGTCCATCATGTGCTCAAAGCCAAGGAAGATCTGTTGCCGTCATCCACCTCGTCGTCAAGTAGCAGCGCCTCGTGCTCCATCGCCCCGACTCCGACCGCGACTCCGACGAGTGGCGCTACGGCCGCCTCCAAGCTTCCTACCGCGCAGCAGACGCAGGCGGCGCATGACGAGTTCATACTCGCGCAACGCGACTTTCAGCAGCTACAGGCCCGGCTCTCGCATCCGGACTGGATTCTTGGCCTGGGCGGCGATGTACCGAGTGTTGCGGGCAAGCTCAGCAGCGTTCGCGCGCTCGCCAATGCGGGGGTGGACGTCTCCACCATCGGCGTTGAGGCGACGAGCGCCGCGCTGCCCGTGTTGACCCGGCTGCACGGCGCGTCAGGTCTCGGTAGCCAGGAACTTCTGCAACAGGCTGATATCACCGCCATCCAGCGTGTGATGGACGATAGCATGCGTCTGTTGACCGATGTGCAGGCGCAGGTGCAGCAGGTGGATGTGGCGAGCTTGCCCGTCTGCGCGTCGCAGAAAGCGGAGTTCAACAAACTGGTGGGTGAGCTGCCGACGGCGATGAGCCTGCTCAAGCAGGGCGATCAACTGCTTCCAACGCTGACGTGGGCGCTTGGCATCGGTCAACCGCGCACCTTCCTCGTGCAGACGCTCGATCGCGCGGAGCTTCGTCCCAGCGGCGGCTTCACCGGCGACTACGGCCTCGTGACCATCCAGAATGGCAAGGTCGGCCCATTCACACTGACCGATGTGGACCGCATTGACTACAACACCGGCTACTTCTGGACAGCCGGACGGCGCGCGCCCTCGCAATATGCCTGGTGGCCCTTCGGCAACTGGGGGCTTCGTGACGCGAACCTCTCCGCCGACTATCCCACCAACGCTCAGATGGTCGCGAACGTCTTTCACAACGAGGGTGGCCCCGCGATTGACGGCGTGATCGAGATCTCGCCGATCGCCATCGAGCATGTGCTGAAGGTGACGGGGCCGCTGCTCGTGCCTGGCTACAATGAGACAATTACCGCCGACAACCTTGAAGCGAAGCTCCACTACTACCAGCAGGATCCCGCCGGTATCGCCAAAGAGCAGGCGCTATCGCCCGACGACACGACCACCTCCGTACGCAAGCGATTTACGTCGCTGGTCGGGCGGCTGCTCGAACAACGGGTGCGCGCGCTGCCCCTGAGCCAGTTGAAGCCGCTGGCGCGGCAGATCCTGCTGGACATGCAGTCCAAGGACATTCAAGTCTACGTCAACAATCCGAAGATCGAGAATCTGCTCACGGAGCATCACGCGGCCGGCGCGCTGGACACGAGCGCGGGTGTGGACAGCATGTACCTCGTTCAGGCGAACGTCAGCGTGGCGAAGTCCAGCGAGTACGTCAATGTGGTTGAGCACGACGACATCACACTGGACGCGCAGGGCGGCGCGACGCACAACCTCACCGTTACGATGAAGTACGACCCCATGGGCAACGTGTATGGCTACTCGACGTATAGCGACTATGTGCGGCTCTACGTTCCAGCAGGCGCCACATTGCTGAGCGCGGATGGGTTCGATAGCGGGCAGTCTCTCTGTTGGACCGCGCCTCACGATCATCCCACCGCGACGAAACCGGACAAGTTCAAGACGGTCCCAGACTGCACCGACGACCCGTATCCAAATGGCGAGCTGACCTGTCCAACTGGCTTTTACGGGCCAGGGAACAAGGCGCCTAGCCTGACGACCGGCTCCGACGGTACCACGCCC
>DATEGV010000447.1:0-2245 GCA_035279925.1 Ktedonobacterales bacterium
ACGGTTCCGCGCTCGACATAGGGGAGAATGGCGTCTTGCTGCGACTTGGAGAAGCGGTGTATCTCATCAATGAAGAGGATGGTACGTCTGCCCGTCGCCTTGAGCAGCTTCGCGGCGTCGTCCACCACGCGGCGCAGGTCCGCAACCCCGGCGGAGACGGCGCTGAGGGCGACGAAGCGCGAGCGTGTGCTGAGGGCGATGACGGCGGCGAGCGTCGTCTTGCCGCTGCCCGGTGGCCCCCAGAGGATCATCGAAGCCACGTGGTCGCTCTCGATGCTGCGGCGCAATGCGCGTCCCGGGGCGAGCAGATGATCCTGGCCCACGATCTCACCAAGCGCGCGTGGGCGCATCCGGGCGGCGAGCGGCTGCGTGTCGTCGGCTACCGCTGCCTCGCCGCTCGATGGAATGCTCCCACCGGATCGCGGTCCGCCGCGGCCGGGCGGGGCGCGCCTCGTCGCTAGGCTCTCGTCGCCGTCCTCGCCGAACAGCGAGGCCTGTCGCTCGTCAGTCATAGCTCTGCGCTCCAAGCGCGGTCGTGGAATGCGCGTCCACCGCCGCGTCGGAGCCAGTATAACACTGTCGAGTGGCGCGGTGTGGGAGTGCGCGGGGCGCTATTCGCGGGTGGCGGCGCGCGGCTGCGGCGTAGGTTGGCAGGGCGCGAGGCGAGGCGGGCGCGACGGACGCTCGGTGACGGTGAACGCCGCCGCGGGCTGCGACAGCGGCAACCCTGGCTGCGGCGCGGTAACAACGGGCGTCACCGGCGTAACTGTGCCGCCGGACGAGCCATTGCGCTCCCGCTTCCAGATCCAGGCGGCGACCAGCGCCACCAGGAAGCAGGGCAGCCCCGCCGCCACAAACGCCGCCGAGACGCCGCTCTGCCCCGCGACACTGCTGATGAATAGGCTGCCGATGGGAGTGGTGCCGATGAACACCATGACGTAGACGCTCATCACGCGACCACGCAATTCGAGGGGACTGTTCATCTGAACGCGGGTGTTCGCGGAGGCGGAGAACATGCTCATCACGAAGCCGGTAAAGGCGACGAGCAGCAGCACCAGCGGCAGTGAATTGGTGAGCGCGATGCCTGCTTCGAGCAGCCCGAAGGTCGCGCCCGTCCAGACGAGCAGGCGATTCGTCGGCTCGCCGCCGCGCTTGGCGAGGAGGAGCGCGCCGATCAGCGCGCCCGTGCCGAGGGCCGAGCTCAGCCAACCGTAGACCTGTGACCCGGCGTGCAGGCTGGTCTTCGCTTCCAGCGGCAGCATCACGTTGAAGTTGAAGCCGAAGATGCCGATGACGGCGATCATAATGAAGGTTGTGCGCAGCTTCGGAGTGCGCCAGACGAAGCGCGCGCCGTCGCCCATCGCGCGGATGCGCGCCATGCCGTGCGTGACGGCGGAGTGCGGCATCGGCACGAGATCGCGCTTGCGCATCATCAGCAGCCCGACGATGACGGCGATGTAGCTGACGGCGTTGAGCAGGAATAGCAGCGGCACGCCCAGCAGGAAGATGAGCTCACCCGCGAGGCCCGGCCCGACGATGCGCGAGGCGTTGAACTGCGCGGAGTTGAGCGAGACCGCGTTGAGGAGACTCTCCCTCGGCACCATCTCACTAACGAAGGCCTGGCGAGTGGGGTTGTCCACCGCGTTCACGAGGCCCAGGGCGAACGCCAGCGCGAAGACATGCCAGAGCTGGACAGTATGCGTCACCGTCAACAGGAAGAGGATCAGCGCGAGAATGCCCGCTGAGATCTGCGTGTAGACGAGAATGGTGCGGCGTGGGAAGCGGTCCGCGATCGCTCCGCCGAACGGCACGAGCATCGGCCCAAATTGGAGCGCGCCGACGATACCCAGCGAGAGCGGATTCTTGCTGAGCAGCAACACCAGCCACGCCTGGGCGGTGCCCTGCATGAACGTGCCAGTGACGGAGATCAACTGGCCGAACCAATACAGCCGGTAATTGCGGTAGCGCAGCGCGGCAAACGTGCCTTGCTTTTGCGCGGCCCGCGCGTTCCCCGAAGGATCGGCTACGTCGGCGGTCTCGGCGTCCGCTCTCGATCCCTTCACGTGGAACACTGCCGCGACTCCTGACTTGATGATGTGAATTGCTCGCTCTGTGAAGTATAGGACAGCTTTACGTGTACGTCAATGTTTGAGGACTATATGCGCAGGCGCGTATGACCAACATCATACTCCGTGCCAACGATAAGGGCCTCCGCCCAGTATTTGAGCAGAGGCCCTCTCGCGTG
>DATEGV010000448.1:0-5536 GCA_035279925.1 Ktedonobacterales bacterium
GCATTGACACCCTCGACGCGACGCGCATCATCCAGCTTGGCATCGCGCAGGTGTTGGAAGGACGCCGCCTCTTCACCGAACTCACCGTAGACGAGAACCTGCGCACGGGCGCGCTGCGTTCCCGCGACGCCGCCGCGACGCGCCGGGCCTATGACCGCGTGATGGATGTGTTCCCCGCGCTGCGCGAACGGCGAGGCAGCGTGGCGGGGTATCTCTCCGGCGGCGAGCAGCAGATGGTCGCTATCGGACGCGGTCTGATGGCCAGCCCGAAGCTCCTGCTCCTTGACGAACCCTCGCTTGGTCTGGCGCCCATCATGGTCCAGCAGATCAGCGCGATCATCGCCGAGATCAACGCGAGCGGCACCGCGGTGCTGCTGGTGGAGCAGAACGCGCAGATGGCGCTGGCGCACGCGACCCACGGATACGTCATGGAGACGGGCCGAGTGGCGCTCTCCGGGCCGGCGGCGGACCTGAAACGCGACGAGACGGTGCGTACCTTCTACCTCGGTCTGCACGCGGGCGAGGGACATACGGACTTTTCGACGCTGCGTACGACGCGCCCGAAACGGAGGTGGTCGCTATGAGCGCGACTCCCATCGAGCGACCGGAGACTCCCGGCGAGCGACCGGAGACTCCCACCGAGAAACCGCCGACGCTGCTCACCGTTGACGGGATCACCCTGCGCTTCGAGGGCGTGACCGCGCTCTCGCAGGTGTCGTTCGAGGTACGCACAGGCGAGCTGATGGCCGTAATCGGCCCCAACGGGTCGGGCAAAACGTCGCTGTTCAACGTGCTTTCGCGCGTCTATCACCCGAATGAGGGCCGCGTCACGTTTGATGGACGCGACCTCCTCGCGCTCAAGACTCACGAGATTGCCCGCGTCGGCATCGCGCGGACCTTTCAGAACCTGGGGCAGTTCCCGCATACGCGCGTGCTCGACTATCTGCTGTTGGGGCGGCATTCGCTGATGCGCTCCGGTGTGGTGCTTGGCGGCGTCTACCTGGGCGCCACACGCGCGGAGGAACAGCGCAATCGCGCTCGCTGCATGCGTCTGCTGGAGTTGCTGGGGCTGGCCGATGTCGCGAAGTTTCCGCTCGGCCTGCTCCCGTATGGCTTGCAGAAGCGCGCGGATCTGGCGCGGGCGCTCGCCGCCGAGCCACGGCTGCTGCTGCTGGACGAGCCGGTGGCCGGCATGGGGCTGGAGGAGACGCAAGACCTCGCGGCCGTCATGCTGGACATCAAAGAGCAACTCGGCATCACACAGATACTTGTCGAACACGATATGGCAATGGTAATGGGTATTGCCGACCGTATGCTCGTGCTGGACTTTGGGCGTATCATCGCACAGGGAACTCCGGCTGAGATACAGGCCAACGACGAGGTCATCAAGGCGTATCTGGGGGTCGCGGCGTCCGAGTGATCGGTGGCGCGCGACCGGCGCGGCGACTCGTGACACAGGGGAATCGAAGGGCAGATGTGAGGGAGAAGCGGGCATGACAACGTTCATCCAATTGCTCTTCGGCGGGCTCGCGCAGGGGTGCGACTTTGCCCTGATCGCGCTCGGATTCACCATCATCTTCAAGGCCAGTGAAGTCATCAATTTCGCACAGGGCGAGTTTCTGCTGCTGGGCGCGTTCGTCGTCTCCATCGCGATGTTCTCATGGCATCTCAACTTCGTCTTCGCGCTCGTGTTTGGGGCCGCGCTGACGGCCGCGCTTGGCATCGTGTTCCAGCGGTATGCGCTGCGCCGCATGATCGGGCAGCCGCCCTTCGCGATCATCATGGTGACCATCGGCCTAAACGTCGTCCTGCTCACCATCGTAACCATCGCGCTCGGCGCCAAGTTCCCCCGCTCGCCCGCGCCCTTCGGTTTCAGCGCGCACTTCACGGTCGGAGGTATTTCGCTCCCGTATAACCAACTCGCAACCATCGCCGCGACGCTCATCATCTGCGCCGCGCTGTACGGCTTCTTCCGCTACACGCGCTACGGCCTGGCGATGCGCGCGACGGCGATTGACCAGGAGGCCGCGCTCGCAGTGGGCATCCAGATCTCACGGGTGCATGCGCTGGCGTGGGCCATCTCCGGCGCCGTCGCCACTATCGGCGGCATCTTCCTGGCAAGCAATAATCCAACCTTCGACGTCTCCCTGGGCAACGCCGCGCTGGTCGCGTTCCCCGCGATCATCCTCGGCGGCCTGGATTCGATCCTCGGCGCGGTCGTCGGCGGCGTCGCTATCGGCATTATCTATGAGATGGCGCAGGGCTATTCGGTGCATCTCACGAAGACGCTCGGCATCGGCTTCTATGTCATCGTGCCGTATCTGGTGATGATTCTGGTCCTGCTCATTCGTCCCTACGGGCTCTTCGGCACACGAAAGGTGGAGCGCGTATGAGCGCCGATGTCCCTGTCTCCTCCGCGACGGCTCAGGCCGCGCCGCGCCGGCTGCCCGGCACATCGCGCAGCCGCGGCGGAGTCGTGGCCGGTGTTCTGCTCCTGGGGGTCGCCTTCTTCCTCGGCGGTGACCAATGGCTCTCCATCCTGGATACGGCCATGATCGCCGCCATCGCGACACTTGGACTGAACGTGCTCTCCGGCTACGCGGGCCAGATCTCGCTGGGCATCGCGTTCTTCATGGGCATCGGCGCGTATGTCGCCGGCTGGCTGGGGGGCAGCGCGCCGCTCTTCCCCGGTGATCCCAACGGGATGAATCTCTCGTTTCTGATCTGGCTGCCCGCGGCGGGAATCGTCGCCGCTGTGCTTGGCGCGCTCATCGGGCCGACCGCGCTGCGCCTCAAAGGCTTCTATCTGGGTATCGTGACGCTGGCGCTCGTCTTCATCGGCCAGTATCTCTTCGTCAACGTGCATACCATCACCGGCGGCTCCCAGGGGCGCGCGATCCCGCAGCCGGCGTTGGGCTCGTTCACCTTCGGCAGCCCTAATCCGATCCTCGGCCTCCAGTTCACCACCAACCAGCTCTATTTCCTGCTGCTGCTGGTGGTGCTCGGCCTCGCGGCGATTTTTGTGGCGAATATCGCGCGCTCTCGCGCCGGACGCGCCTGGCAGGCGGTGCGCGACAATGAGGTGGCCGCCTCGATTATGGGCGTCAACCTGTTCTCGGCGAAAATGCGCGCGTTCGTCCTGTCGTCCTTCCTTGCCGGCATCGCCGGCGCGCTCTGGGCCTCCTATCCCGGCTACACGGACCCGACACAGTGGAGTCTCGTCCTCTCGATTGAGTTCGTGGCCGCCATGCTCATCGGCGGAGTCGCCAGCGTCTGGGGTTCGATCCTTGGGGCGGTCTTCGTCTTCGCGATACCCACCGCGCTCGAAACGTTCTCGCTGTTGCCACAGAAGGCCAGCGCGACGGGCATTTCAAGCGGCGACCTGAGCACCATTTTCTACGGCGCGCTGATCATCGTGTTCCTGCTCTTTGAGCCGGCGGGACTGATCGGCCTCATTCGCCGTTTTCAACGTATTTTGCTCCGCCTGGAGGCCCGTCGCGAAGGAGGTGAGTCCGCACAGACACTCGATTCCCCTGCTCTAGAGTCCAATTTCGATGTTGAAATCACCAGGCTCCCACGGCATTTAGAGACGCCGCCAAGCGAATAAGCCTCTCGAGGCTGACTCACCGCGGGCGCGCATCGCCGTGTAGACGCATCTATCTGATGAGGGGGACACATGACGACGGTGAACCACGGCGCTCGCATGCGTTTGGTGCGAGTCTGTACGATCCTCAGCGCATTCATCAGCGTGTTCGTCGCCGGCTGTGGCAGCGCGACTGGCAGCGGCGGCATCAAGGCAGGTCCAGGCGTAGACACGAAGGCGAAGACGATTGACCTCGGCATTCTCACACCGCTCTCCGGGCCGGTCGCCGCACCGATCGGCGTCCCGCTGACGAAGGGCATCGAGACGTATTTCAAGTCCGTCAACGCCAGCGGCGGCATTGATGGATACCAGATCAACCTGGTCGAGAAGGATTCGCAGTACAATCCGCAGATCCAGGTGCAGATGTACAACCAGATTCACAACAACGTGCTGATGCTGGCGGAGAGCCTCGGCTCGCCGACCACGCAGGCCATCGTGAGTCTGGCGACACGCGATCAGATGCTGGTTTCAGCCGCCTCACTGGACTCAATCCTGGCTCGCCAGCAGTACATGATCCTCATCGGCACGCCCTACCGCTTGCAGGTGGAGAACGCCTTCGACTACATCGTCAACAAGGTCGGCGACAAGACCGCCAAAGTCGGCATCATCTCGCAGGATGACGCCTATGGGCAGGACGGCCTCAAGGGCTATACCGAGGCGATGAGCTGCTACACCGGCCTTCAGGACGTGGCAAAGCAGACCTACGAGCTGACCGACACCTCGTACACGGCCCAAGTCTCCGCCATGAAGGCGGCGGGCGCGAAGTATGTGATCCTGACCGCCATCCCGACGGCGGCGGCGGGCATCATCGGCGCGGCGGCGCAGATCGGCTACTTCCCGCAGTGGATCATGAACAGCCCGGCGTGGGCCAATGGCCTGCTCGGCGTCTCGCCAGCGTTCTCCGGTTTGTTGGAGAAGACGACGTGGGTCGTGGCCGGTGGCGCAACCTGGGGCGACACCAGCCAGCCGGGTATGGCGGCGATGCTCAGCGACATTCAGAAGTATGCGCCGAGCCAGCAGCCTGACGGCTACTTCGAGTTCGGCTATACCGAAGCGAAGGTGACCGCCGCGATCTTGAAGAAGGCTATTGAAAACAAAGATCTGTCGCGCGCCGGCCTGTTGAAGGCGTTCAACTCGCTCGGCACGGTGGATCTGGGTGGCCTCTTGGCGCCGGCGCACTATGGCTCGTCGCCAAACGATCGCGTCCCGACCCGCGACAACAGCGTCTACGGTCTGGACCCGACCATCCCGAACAACTTCAAGAACCTGAGCGGCGACTTCACCGGCAGTTGCGCCATGCAGTCGCAGGTCTAGCGGGGAGTTGATCTCACGCCCTGGCCCCCTCTCCCACAAGGAGAGGGGGTTCTTTTGTGCCAGACACGACTGCGCGCTAAGCGACCAGCGTCGCGGCTGTTGCCTTCACTCGGTTCCCCAGGGCGATGACAAGCCACCCAATGACTCGTCCGCCCACCAAAAACGCCGCTCCCCATGAGAGAGCGGCGTGGGCTTCGGGGCGAATTGAGTTGAGGCTCCGGGACGTGGATTCGAACCACGGTTGACTGATCCAGAGTCAGCTGTCCTACCACTAGACGATCCCGGAATGTGGTGGGAAGGCGGTTACGCCACCCCATCAGCGAGACAAACGATACCACAAATTTCCCACCAGCGCAAGACAGACGCTTGATTGGCGCCGCGGTTCCTCTCGCTCCCCCTCTCCTTGTGGGACACGTCCGCGCTCGTTTTTGACTCCCCCTCTCCTCGTGGGAGAGGGGGCCGGGGGGTGAGGTCGGCAACCCTACGCCGCCGGAGCTAGACCATCGCCGGGATCGCCAGGACCGAAGCCTGGTCCGCCGGGGCCGAAGCCTGGTCCGCCGTGGCCGGGCTGCCCCGATG
>DATEGV010000449.1:0-8383 GCA_035279925.1 Ktedonobacterales bacterium
GTGGGGAGTCCCAAGGATCTTCCCCCGTTGGTCTCGCTGACTGAGCGGCTCGCTCATCGTCACGTTGCTCCTTCCGGCGCCGATTCAGTTCGCACCGACGCCGCTGAGGCGTCCGCGGCCCGCGCTATCTCGGCGCAATCCACTTCAGAGTCTACCACCCAGGCGACGCCCATGCCAGCGTGCGACAGCCAGTCGGTGATCCGACGAGAGCGCGTCAGGTGGTCCACAGCTCGATCAACCCGCTGGCAAGGCCGACCGCGAGGAGCTGGCCTCCGCGCCGGTTCGCGAACTCGACCGGGCCGATCTCCGCCGCGCCGCGCCACTCCTGGGCGAGTTGACCGGATGGCACATGCCAGAGACGCAGCGAGGATTCGTGGGCAAGCGCGAGATACGCTCCGTCTGGGGAGAGCGCGGCGCGGGAGTCTGGCGACACCACGCCCGTCCGCACGAGCTTTCCCTTCTTCTCACGCAGTGAAAAGACAGCCATCTCTCGCTCATGCCGTGTGGCGACGCCCCAGGCAAGATCAGGGGTGAACGCGATGGGGAAGCCCAGTTCTTCCAGCGGCTGGGCCAGCTTGCGCTCTCGGCGCGGTTGCGCGGCTCCGCGCAGCGACCGGTGATCCAGATCCCAGATGTTGACGGCGCGCACGAGGTCGCCGCTCTTGCGTCGCTCGATGAGGCAGGAGAGGAGGCGGCGTCCGTCGTCCGCGAGCGCGCGAATCTGCACGCCAGGGCCGATGTCACTTCGGTCGGCGCGATACTCCTCGGGAACGTCGGCGCATTCCAGCGGCACGGCCCAGCCGGCGGCCACCGGGCCGGTGAGCGGACGCGAGAGCACCGAGGAGCCGTAGCGGCCCTCATGGGCCCAGCGAAACGGATCATCGCCGGCGAGCGCCAGGGGCGCCTGAGGATAGGCGATGCGGACCATCGCGGGTGTGTCGAAGAGGGCGGCGTCCATCATTCCGGAGGGCGCTGTGGCGCTGGTGTTCCAGAGTGTCTCAGCGGTCGCGACGTTCCAGACGCGCGTCCCAAGCTGGTAGCCCCAGCCCATGGCGATGGCCCCGGTTGGCGAGAGCCGCAGCTCCTGCAGCACGCCGGCGGCGCTCACGGCGCCCGCTGAACCGAATCCGAGGCGCGCGATGAGCCGGTCAGTCGCGATGTCCCAGAGGAGAACGCGGCCGTCGAGCATGCCAATGGCGAGGGTCTGCGTAGCGCGGGCCATCGCAAGCGCCCCAACGGGCAATCGCTCCGACGTTTCGACGACACGCGCGCAGTGGAATGGGCCGGCGTGACTCGCAACCAATCCCGAACGGCTGGCGACTGCGGCGGTAAGCGGCGCGGCGCTCGGAGCCACGTGCGCGCTGGAGTTTCGCACGCTGGCTGGGTGGCGCAGATCGTAGCGGCTGCGCTGCTCTGGGTCGCTGAGCGTCTGGTAGGCGACATTCAACGCCCGCATGTGTTCGAGATTGCCGGTGCCAGCCACGTCGGGATGGTATCGCCGCGCCAGCCGCCGAAACGTCGCTCGGATCGTCGCATCGTCCGCGTCGGGCGCTACCTCCAGCAGCGCGTAGTAGTCCGGCTCATCATTCATGTAGTCTATCCTGACGCCGCTCAACGAAAGCTCGCGCGTCCCTTGCGGCGATACGTTCGAAAGTTATGCCCCGCCCATTTATCGCACTATTAGCCCACGTCGCGTCCCGCTACCGCACAGCGACAGTATGCCATACAATCGCGCGGCGAGGAATTATTGGCCCGTATGGCGCATACGCTCGAATGGTGTATGGCAATCGCGGCAGACGTAGTGGTCGGTGGAGAGGCGTGAGCCGAACAGCGCGAAACGCTCGGTGCGCGGCGACTTGCAGAACGGACAGATCACCGCCGGCGCGTCGTCCGCGCGCGGTGTCCCGACTTCGCCAGGCTCGCGGTCGCGCTCGTCGGTAGTCATTGCCCTTCTCCAACCTGCGCATGCGGCGCGGTGGCGCGCACGTCGTTCGCCGCCGGCGCCAGGCGATAGGTCGCGGCGTCCCAGCGCGCCCACGGCAGCGCGGTTGTCAGTTCGTAGCCGGAGCCGTGAGACGCTGGACGAATCGGCAGATCAAGACCGGCGGCCGCAATGGTGGGTCCGACCGTGGCGAGGAATCGCGCGCGCAACTGATCGGGCGTCGCGTCCAGGATGCCGGCGTCCGCGAGGGGATCGCCGTCGGCTTGCGGACCAAACCAGCACAGCGTCTCATCCCACGCGCCGCGCAGCGCGGCCGTGAGCGCGTTCTTCGACGCGGCGCTGGCCCTGGATAGGCGGCGTACCCACGCCTCGCCGTGGACAGTATGTAACTGCTCTTCTTGCAGCGCCTTGCGGCTGCGACCGGCGAGAGGCTCGTACGACGAGTGCGCGGCGGCGGTGAAGATCGTCGTCATAGCGACGTCTACCAGAAAGTTGGCAGTGACGAAATCCTCCCATGTTGCGAAGGGGTTCGTGACGAAGGCGTGGTTGACGTGGACCGTGCGTGTCTCCGGGTCAGTCTCAGGCCCGGCTTCGGGCGCGAGCGTGCGCAGCAGCGGGTAGAGCGCCCGCGCGTGGCCGAGCTCATCCTGCGCCATCGCCGCCGCCGCGACCGCCGATTCCAGGGTGGGAGCGCCGCTGCACCATTCGGCGTAGTCGCGACCGAGCGCGTTCTTCGTGTCGGCCAGGCGCGCAAGGAGATCGTAGAGCGCCTTGGTGGTGTCAGGGCTGTAGGGGGATGCGGGCATGCGGTACAACTCCTCGGCGCTAGGACGCGATGACCGTGATCAGCGCGTCGCGCGGCACGACCGCCATCTCAATCCACGCAAACTCGTCGTAGATGCTGCGCGCATAGACGCGGGCGAGATCCAGGTCATCGGCCTCGACCGTTCCGATCTGCCGCAACGGCTCCTCGTAGGCGCGGCGCGCGAACACCACCCAGACGGTGTCCGGTATTACGTGCGCGACAGAGCCGTTCGCGGTGTGGCTATCTGGGGTTTCTTGGGCGGGCTTCACGCGCTTGCTCATACTGAGACCCCCAGCAGCGAGAGCGCGTCGCGCGCGTCCTCGGTGAGTCGCGCGGTGGTCCAGATGGGATCCCACACAATCTCGATCTCGACCCGCTCGACGCCCGGCACGGCGAGCAGTCGCGCGCGGATATCGGCGTCTATCATCTCGCCAGCGGGGCAGCCCATCGAGGTGTAAGTCAGCCGGACCCGCGCGACTTCGCAGGAGACGTCGGCGGCGACGATCATGCCCATATCCACCAGCGAGACACCCAGTTCTGGATCGCCGACCTCGCGCAGAGCGTCCCAGACCACGCCGCGCGGATACTCCGGCGGGGCTGCGGGTGGGCGCTCCAGGCGGGACTGGCGGGACGCGCTCACGCGACCTCCAACAGCTTCGCGAGCTGGCGGTTGCCGCGCTGCACGTGCTCGACGAACGCCTCATTCTTGGGGCCGCGCCGCTTCCAGCGTTGCATCACATCATCCCACGAGATCGCGCCGTCTTCGAGCAGCCAGCGTTTCTTGCCTTCGTCGAACGCCGCCGGGAAGGCGCAGTCTACCACCCATCGCTTGCCGGCGTCGTCGAAGTGAGCCGGGACCGCGAAGCCAAGTTCCTGGCAGAGCGGAACGGCGGTGCTCATCCACGTCTGGCGCAACTCGTCGTTGCTCTTGCCCTTGAAGCCGAAATTGAGCTGTTCCGTGTGCTTCTTGAGGTCGTCAGGCAGGCCGAACCACTCCACGGTGAGCAGGAACATCCAGTTGATAGCGTTTTGCAGGCGCTCGTGTTCGGCGGGGTCGGGCGCCAGCTTGCGCATCCATTGTTCGCCGTGGCGCAGATGAAACGTCTCCTCTTTGTCCACCTTCACCAGCGCCCGCTTCCAGGGGCCGAAGGTGGTGCTGGCGGCGATGTCGCCGAGGAGGGTGTAGCCAGCACGATCGTAGAAGGCGTTGGCGACGATCAGTTCGTAGAAGCTGTCCAGCGGCACGTCGAAAGCATAGGGATACTTCCACTTGACGGGATCGCGCCGGTAGACGAGTTCTTCGGTATCCACGCCGAGGTCGCGCAGCAGGCGATAGGCGATGTGCGCGTGGCCAAGCTCGTCCTGAATGATGGCGATGGCGGAGCCGAAGGAGTTGAGATTGGGCGCGTGGCGGGCGGCGTGCCAGTAGGCGGGCGCGCTGATAAGTTCGGTGTCGGCGGAAACGGTCAGGATGCGCTTGATGCCTTCAAGGTATGTCGGACTCATATGGTCTACGTTCTCGATCAGTTTCTTCGCGTGGATGCGCTCGAGAACGTCGGCGTCGGTGAGCGGAGCCTGCATGCTCGTTTCCTCCAACCTATCAGACGCTCGGACCGTGGCTCTGGCTCGCATGGACCCGGTGGCCGCGAACGCCATATCTCCATATGGATATAGTATGCCGCGCCGGTGGGCGTGTCAAGCGGCGTCGGCTCGGCTATTCGTGGATGGTCCAACCGGGATCGCGCAGGGCAACGCGAGCCGCCTCCTGCTCGGCCTGACGCTTGCTGCGGCCCTCGCCGCGCGCGGCGACACGCTCTCCCAGCAAGACCTCGACGACGAAGGCGCGGTCGTGCGATGGACCGCTTTCGCTCACGAGCCGGTAGCGCGGGGTGACGCCAAGCTGCGCCTGCGCGACTTCCTGAAGCAGCGATTTGCTGTCTTTGAGGTGTGTTTGCCCGGCGATGCGACGCGCCAACTCTTCGAGGCGTGGCTCCAGAAACCGCTGGACCGCCGGCATGTCGCCGTCGAGAAACAGCGCGCCCAGGACCGCCTCAAACGCGGAGGCGAGCAGCAGATCGCGGTCCCGTCCTCCCGTGCTGTCCTCACCACGGCCCAAGCGCAGATATGGCCCCAGCGGCAGGGATCGCGCCATCGTCGCCAGCGCGGAGGCGCGCACAAGCTCACTGCGTAGCCCCGTGAGTCGCCCCTCGTCGTCATTGGGAAAGGAGCGATAGACGAGCGCGGAGCTGACAAGCTGGAGGACGGCGTCGCCAAGGAATTCGAGTCGCTCGTTGTGCGTGACGCCCGGCGCGGAATTCTCATACGCGAACGACCGGTGCGTCAGCGCCTCGACGAGTAATTCGGGCCGGCGAAATGTGTAGCCCACCACCCGCTGCGCCTCGTTGAGCGCCGAGGGATCGAGCGTGGAGTCGCCGCTGGTTTCGGTCATGCGGACGCTACTCTACGCGCAGGCCGAGGTCGGCCTCGACTCGTCCAATGACGTGACCGGACGCATTCTCCGCCGCGAGCGCCCGCTGGACGCGATCCACGGCGTCGGCGGCGACGGCGGCGAAGAGTCCACCGGAGGTCTGTGGGTCGTATAGCAGCAGACGTTCTGTATCTGACACCTCCGGCGCAAACGCGACGTGATCGCGCAGGTAGGCGGTGTTGCGGTCCGTGCCGCCGGGAACGAAGCCCGCGCGGGCGTAGTTGAGCGCGCCGGGCAGCCAGGGTAGCGTGTCGCGCTGGAAGCGCATGCCGACACCGCTCTGCGTCGCCATCTCCCAGGCGTGGCCGAGCAGGCCGAATCCGGTGATGTCGGTGCATGCGTGGAGATCCGCGCCGAGCGTTCGCAGGACGCGCATCGCGCTCCGGTTGAGGGTGGTCATGCTGGCGACCGCCGCCGCGAGATCATCCTCGCGCACCTCGCCGCTCTTGTGCGCGGTGGTGATGACACCGGTACCGAGCGCCTTCGTGAGCAGCAGCGCGTCGCCGGGGCGCGCGCCGCCCTTGGTGAAAATGCGTTGCGGGTGGACGAGACCGATAGCCGCCAATCCATACTTCGGCTCTTTGTCGGTGACTGAATGCCCGCCGGCGACCAGCGCGCCAGCCTCGCGCACCTTCTCGGCGCCGCCACGCAGGATTTCGGTCAGAACCTCCGGGTCAAGGTCGTCGGGGAAGGCGACAAGATTCAACGCGAACAGCGGGTCGCCGCCCATCGCGTAGATGTCGCTGAGGGCGTTTGCGGCGGCAATCGCGCCGAAGGAATACGGGTCATCCACGATCGGCGGGAAGAAATCGGCGGTCGCCACGATGGCCTGTTCATCGTTGATGCGATAGACGGCGGCGTCATCCGCCCGATCCAACCCGACGAGCAGGTCTGGAACGGCGTCGCCGAAGACGTTCGCGAGCGGGCGCAGCACCTGCGCCAGGGCCTCTGGGCCCATTTTAGACGCTCAACCGGCGCAGCTTGCCATGGTAGTAAGCCGCACCCGTCTGCCAGGAGCCATTACGCTTGCCCGCTTCCCGCTCTGCCAACGCGCACGGCGCGCGATGACACATCCACTCGTCATTGTAGGAACCAGGACCGGCAAACGTCAATCTCCCCGTTTCAACCACCTGCGTTATAGACGCGAGCGCGCCCACGAAAAACCGGCGGATGATTGCTCATCCGCCGGAGCGTTGTGACCTACCGTGAGCGCCGTCTTACGCGGTGACGGTGGCCGGCTCGCGCTTGGCGCCGATGTTGAGCTTCGGCAACTTGCCGCTGATCGCCTCGGCGGCCTGCGGAGCCTGCGCCAGCACGCCGCTCAGGGCGGTCTTGGCGCGCGGGGCCTGCGCCTGATACTGGGTGACGGCGGTCTTGGCGACCCGCCCACCGATGACGCGCGCCTGCTGGGCGACTGGCGTTGACTTCTCGATCAGCCGCCTGGCGGCCTCGCGTCCCTCACGCCGCGACAGCACGATACCCACCGTGACCGCCGTCAGGCCAAACGCCGTACCCGCGATGAGCGCCGCCGTCTGTGTCTTCTTCATGCTCAACCTCTCCTTTTCGCCACATACCCCGGCGTTTCCTTCGGACGAAAAACGCCATGTTGATGAACGCCTTCACGTACGCGCATCGTCACACAACTAGAGACCACCCAAAGGGACAATCGGCCACGAAATGGCTCCGACGTCCCCTGATTATACGTCGAAACCGAGCGCAAGGTGAAGAGTTATGGCGAGCAGATGGATCCGATTACACGTCGCCGTCAGTTGAAGGAGGCACGTCGTCTACGTGAGGGCCATCACCTTCGGGGCCGCCGCCTTCGGGACGCGACGCGCTATTCGCTCCCAAAGTGTCGTCCGAGGGCTCGGGGCCGGGTCCGGGCGAGACACGCAGCACGGTAGACTGGTGCTCTTCATCTTTCTCGGCGGGCGCCACGGCGTCGTCAATGGGAACGCGCTCAGCGGGCGTGCGCGCGGCGCGCGGTGTCCGCGCTTCCAGCACCCAGGCGCCCTGCTCGCCAGGTGTGAAGGCGGGCGACCGTTCCCGGCTCCAACGTAACGCCTGCGCGAATTCGATGGCGTCGGCAAAGCGTTCGCTGGGTTCGCGGCGCAGCGCCAGCAGGACGATCTCTTGCAGCTCCGGGGGAACGTCGCGCCGGTACGCGGAGAGCATAGGCGGGTCAGCTACCATGCGCCGGGAGGCCGCCGCCAGTGGTGTCTCCGCCTCGAATGGGAGCCGCCCGGTAATTAGCTCAAACAGGACGATGCCAAGGGCGTAGAGATCGGAGGACGGACCGCCCGGCTCGCCCATGACCTGTTCCGGCGAGAGATAATCCGGCGTGCCGAGCACCTGGCCCGTCACGGTCAGCGTAGTGAGATCGCCGCCCACCTGGCGCGCGATCCCGAAGTCGGCCAGCTTCGAGAGCAGTTCGATACGCGAGTCCACGATCATCACGTTCTGCGGCTTCACGTCACGATGAACGACGCCCGCCGCGTGGGCAGTGGCCAGCGCGGCGCAAAATTGGTCGCCGAGGCGCCACACCCAATCGAACGGCAGAGGTCCGTACTGGCGCAGCAGTTCTTTGAGCGAGGAGCCAAAGACGTACTCCATCGTGAGGTACGGCACCTGGCGGTCAATGTCCTCCACCCAGGGCGCGCGAGCCGCCGACGCCAGGGGGATCGTATAGCCGTAGTCCAGCACGCGCACGATGTTAGAGTGCGTGAGCGTCGCCGCCAGACGCGCCTCGCGGCCAAAGCGCGCCGCCGCCTCCGGAATCATCGGCCCGGTGGTCCGCAGCACTTTGACGGCGACGATGCGCTCCGTATGCAGGTCCACGCAGCGATAGACGACGGCGGTGCCGCCGACGCCGACGCGAGCCAGCACGCGATAGCGATCGGCGAGGGGCAACTGCGGGGAGGAGGCCATTCGGGGCGCGTTGTTTGACATCTACCTATCCTGGTGGGCGCGTTCGTCGTCGGTTGGCGTCGCGCGAGCATGATAGCACGCGCGGCGTGGCGCGGTCAGGTCATGTTCACCGGCCTGGCAGCACGAACGCCACCGCGACAACCATCGCGTAAAACGCGAGCAATTGCAACCCTTCAAGCCAGGTCGTCTCACCATCGAGACTCACGAGCGCGTACACAAA
>DATEGV010000450.1:0-7899 GCA_035279925.1 Ktedonobacterales bacterium
CTTCCAGCAAAATGGCATGAGCGCCATTCCCCCGGCCGACATCGGCTCTATTTCGTTCACCGATCCCTTCAACCAGAAGCCGTGGTACTTTGTCGTGCTGGCGCTGGTGGTCATCATCGTGATCGCGGTCGTCTCCTTACGCGACTCTAGTCTGGGCCGCGCGTGGGTGGCCATCCGCGAGGACGAGACGGCGGCGGCGACCTCTGGGATCAATCTGGTGCGCACGAAGCTCCTCGCGTTCGGCCTGGGCGCCGTCACCGGCGGCATCGGCGGCGCGATCAACGCGGCGTACATCACCTCGATCACGCCGAACGACTTCAACTTCAACGTCTCGATCACGGTCCTCATCATGATCGTGCTGGGCGGCATCGGCAGTATCGCCGGGGTGATTCTGGGCGCGATCATCCTGCGCTTCTTCGACGTGTACCTGTTGCAGAAGCTCAACGACCTCGTCCACACCAACTCGCTCTTTAGCTCCACCGGCAGCCCACTCCACTTCTTTGACCGCGACCTCAACATCGCCAAGTTCTCGATCTACGGATTGGTGCTGGTGCTCATGGTCTTGCTGAGACCGCAAGGGTTGATACCCAACCGGCGGCGGCAGCGCGAGCTCAAAGGCATCGGCGCGGCGCCGGAGGGCACATCGGCGGTCGGCCTCTTCGAGAAGGAGGAGGCGGAGGCGATCGGCTCGCTCGACACCAGCGAGCAGACGGAGGGCATCACCTACGCGGGCTCCGGCTCGGACGCGTATGGAAGGGAAGGCGATCAATGATGGAAGCGCCCGAACAGCCAGCGGTGGAGACGGCGCAAGACACCCTCCTCGCGATCCAGCAGGTCACGAAGTCGTTCGGCGGCTTGACGGCGGTGGACGGTGTGGACCTGGACATTCGGCGCGGCCAGATCTTCAGCATCATCGGCCCCAATGGCGCCGGGAAGACGACGGTGTTCAACCTGATCACCGGCATCTACAAACCGACGTCAGGCAGCATGAATTTCGATGGGCGCCCCATCGGCGGCTTGAAGCCGGATACCGTCCTGCGGCGCGGCATCACGCGCACCTTCCAGAACATTCGCCTGTTCAACAACATGACGGTGCTCGAAAACGTGCTCGTCGGCCAGCACATCAAGATGCCCCGCGACCTCGCCTCGATCATGCTGCACCTGCCGAATTATCGGCGGGCCGAGCGCCGCGCGATTGACCGCGCGATGGAGCTGCTCTCGTTCTTCGGGCCGTCGCTTGTGGAACGCAAAGACGACTACGCCTCGGACCTGTCCTACGCGGACCGCCGCCGCGTCGAGATCGCGCGCGCGCTCGGCTCGGCGCCCAAGCTGCTGCTGCTGGATGAGCCGACCGCCGGCATGAACGATGTGGAGACGGCGGAGGCGGTCAACTACATCCGCAAGCTGCGCGAGATCCACTCGCTCACCATCCTGCTGATCGAGCACAAGCTGCAGGTGACGATGGGCATGTCGGACCGCATCGCGGTGCTCGACTATGGCAAAAAGATCGCCGAAGGCACCCCGGCTGAGGTGCAGAACGACGAGCGCGTGATTGAGGCCTATCTCGGCCGGAAGGCAACGGTGTGACATCCATGCGGGAATCTCCAGGCGCTGAACTCTATTCAACCCCCGGCACGCCCCCGACCGGAACCGGGCTGCTCGACCTGCGCAACGTGGACACGTATTATGGGCCGAGCCAGGTTCTGCGCGATCTGACCGTGCAGGTCAACGAAGGTGAGATTGTCTGCCTGCTCGGCGCGAACGCCGCCGGCAAGACGACGACGATGAAGACCATCTTCAGCATCGTCAAGCCCCGGCGCGGCTCGGTGTCATTCCAGGGTGAGCGCATAGACACGGTGGGCACGGATCAGGTCATCAAGCGCGGGCTGGCGTTGGTGCCGGAGGCGCGGCGGGTCTTCTCGCGCATGTCGGTCCACGAGAACCTGCTGATGGGTGGGTTCGCCCGCGACAATCAGGTCGAGCTTGCCGAGGACCTCGAACGGGTCTACACGCTCTTTCCCCGGCTGCGCGAGCGCGACAAGCAGCTTGCGGGCACGATGTCTGGCGGGGAGCAGCAGATGCTGGCGATGGGTCGCGCGCTGATGGCGCGTCCGAAGCTGGTCTGCATGGATGAGCCGTCCATGGGTCTCTCGCCGATTCTCGTGCAGACGGTCTTCAATACCATCCAGGAGATTCGTAAGCAGGGCGTGACGGTCTTCCTGGTGGAGCAGAACGCCTTCATGGCGCTCAACATCGCGGACCGGGGCTACGTGCTGCAGCAGGGACGCATTGTGCTGACCGACACCGCGAAGAACCTGCTCGACAACGATCTCGTCCGGCGCGCGTACCTGGGCGGTTGAGGGCGGTGCGCATCGTTTTCCTTGGCGACAGCTTGACGGAAGGCGTGGATGGGGCATCCTATCTGCGCCTTCTGCGCGAGCGGATCGCGCACGATCCCCTGCTCCGCGACATCGAGCTGGTCAACGCGGGCGTCGGCGGCGATACGGTGGTGAACCTGCCCCGGCGGGTGGCGCGTGATGTCGTTCCCCTGCAACCGAACTGGGTCGTCGTCTTCATCGGCGTGAATGACTGCGCGACGCTGCTTTCGCGGCGGTCCACGCCGACACCCCGATCGCTGCGCAGCCGGCGCTACTTCCGGCGCGAGAAGGGGGTGCGCGGGGCGATCACGCCGGGGCGTTTCCGGGATGGGCTGCGCGCGTTGGTGGATAACCTGCGCAGCCGGACGAGCGCGCGGGTGGCGCTCTGCACGCCGGCCGTCTTTGGGGAGCGGCTCTCCTCGCGCTCCTGGCGGCTGCTGGATGAGTATGTGGCGGCGACACGCCTCGTCGCGGCGGAGCGCGGCTGCGCGCTGATTGACGTGCATGCGGCGTTCGCCCGCGAGCTTGCGGAGCTGCCGGCGTTGCGTCCGGCCTCACCCCTGGCCCGATGGCGCATCCGTCGCCGGCCCACCAGCAGCTATGAGATCCTCGCCGCCGCCCGTGGCCAGCGTTTCGTCTACGACGAGGTGCATTTCAACGCGCGCGGCGCGGCCTTAGTGGCGGATGTGATGCTGGAGTGGCTGCGCGCAACTATCTGACCTAACCCTCCAGCCCCCTTCCCCGTGGGGAAGGGGGAGCCAGCGCCGCACCGGGCTTTCACGGGTAGGTATCCGGTGCGCGAGCAGCCGGCGGTTGAAACCGCGCCTGGAGGGCCTGCGGCCACGAAACCCGCCTGCGCGGGTTCGGCAGAGGCAGCCGCGCCCGGCGGGATCATCTCCAGTCCGCGACGGCGGACTTGGTGGCGGAGCGCAGCGACGCCCTCCAGCCGCGAATGCATTCGCCGGGCGCCTACGCCGCCGCCCGCAGACGAAAAACCTCCCCTTGAGAGCCCGCACCGGGGAAGGGGGAGCCAGCGCCGCGACGACTGGGCAACCACGACCTCTCAAATGGACCTGTTATAACTCACTCTCGCAGTCCGCCGGAGCGCTCTGGTCGTCGGTCAGGTAGCGCTCAGAGAAGTCCTTGATGGCGGCCATGATGTCCGCCAGGGCAAAGCCTTTCTCCGTCAAGCGGTACTCCACGCGCGGCGGGATCTCGGCGAACGCCTCGCGCTTGACGAAGCCGTGCGCTTCGAGCAGCCGGAGCCGCTGGGCGACGGTTTTGGCGCTGATGTCGCCGATGCCCGCGCGCAGCTCGCCGAAGCGATGCGTGCCGCGCAAGAGGGTGACGATGATGAGCAGCGTCGGGGTGTCGCCGAGCAAGCGCAAGGCCCGGCCCATTGGTTGGGTCGCGCAGGTCTCGCTCAGTTCTGGGGATGGCGCATCGAGTGTGCTCATGCGCTCAGCATACCACACACGTTAAGAGGTTTCCCGCATCATACGGCTTGACAAGAGATAATTTCCCTTCTACTATTGGTTGCGAGATGGAAGTAACTGTACGGTAGAAAGTCCATTAGTCGTCGCGTTGCGTGTTTCAACGGCGACGGCAGAGGGCGTCACGGGAGGATGAACCATGGCAGAGCCAACGATTTCAAGCGGACAACTGGGATCAAAGGGCGCGACGACCGGTATCTGGCACGCGGACCCGTATCACACGCAGGTCGAGTTCTCCGCGAAGCACCTGGGTATGATGACGGTGCGTGGCCACTTCGCCGATGTGAAGGTCACGGGGCAGATCGTACCGGCGCACCCTGAGGCGACGGCGGTGGAGGTGACGATCCAGACGGCGAGCATTCGGACGAACCACGAGCAGCGCGACAACGATATCCGCGCGTCCAACTTTCTGGACGTGGCGAATTATCCGACGATCACCTTCAAGAGCACGAAGATTGAGCCGCTCGGCGGGGATCGCTACACCCTAACTGGCGACCTGACCATCAAGGGCGTCACCAAGCCGGTCACGCTGGCGGGCGTGGTCTACGGCGAGTTCAACGATCCAATGATGGGCCACCGCATCGGCTACAGCGCCGAGGGCAAAATCAACCGCAAAGACTTCGGTATGTCGTTCAGCATGATGCTGGATGGGAAGTTTATCGTGAGCGACGAGGTCCAACTGATGATCGAGGGGGAGATCGTCGAGCAGAAGCCGGAGCAGGCTGCGCCTAACGCTTGAAACGGGCGAAGGATAGGGACGGGTTCACACAGAGGACGCAGAGTGTTGTTGTGGCGTCAACGGCGCGACGCCATCTGACCTCCAAAAAACGCTGCGTGACTCCGTCCCAACTCCCTTTGACTCTGCGTGAACCGTACCCCAATCGGCGCCATCGGGCCCACCACGCCCCAAGAGCAGCGCAAGGCGCCTGGTTATCTACGCTCCGTCTTCCCGCGCGAGAAACGCCAGCACGGCTTTCGCCGCCTGCGCGCCGCTCTCCATCGCGCCGCTGATGCTGCTGGATTGCGTGTATTCGCCGGCCAGAAACAGCCCCTCGGTGGTGGTCGTGTTGACGGGCAGCGTGGCGAAGACGCCGGGCGGCTGGCGAAACTGGGCGAAGCGTACACGGTAGGTGGCCAGGTGGCGCGCCCGCGTCAGGTCCTTGCCCGGAAACCAGGGAGCCATCTCTTCGCGGCAGCGGTTCGCCACGTCGGCGTCGCTCATTTCCGGCAGGCCGAGCACCGTCACGGAGAGCAGATGCTGCCCCTGCGGCGCGAGCGCGGGTGAGACGTTGCTAAGCTGGACGGCGTTGTTGACGAAGGCGTTGGGGTTGGCGTTGAGCAGCAGCTTCGGGCCGCTGTAGAGGCTCTCGGTCAGTCCGAAGTAGACGCAGGTGACGGAGAGCGGGTCGCTGGGGAGCGCCAGTTTGGTGAGCCGCTCGGCGCTGGGCGCGTCGGTGGCGATCACCACGGCGTCGCCCTGCATCTCCTCGCCGCCCGTCAGTGTCACCCCAACCGCGCGGCCGTCCGCCTCGACGATGCCCTCCACGCGCGTCTGCAAGCGCAGCGCGTACTCGGGCAGCCGCGAGGCAAGCTGGTCGGTGATCTGCCCCATGCCCAATTCGGGGATGACCGTCTTGCCGCTCGCAAGCATCTTGAAGACGAAGAGCATCATCCGCGCGCTGGTCGTCAGTTCGCGATCCAGCAGCACGCCGCCGAAGAATGGCCGGGCGAAGTTGTCTATGAAGCCGGCGTCACGGAACTTGCGGCGGCGCAGCTCGGCGTAGGCGCTTTTGTCGCCCTTCTTGATGGGGCCGGTGAAGAGCGCCTTGGGCGTCCGTTTGCGCGTCTGCCGGCGCAGGCGCAGCGTGCGGCGCTTGTCACCGAAGGTCAGCAGCGGATTCGTGAGCGTGGGCGCCAGCAGCGAGAGGCGTTGTAGGGGGTCGCCCACCTCGTGCCACTTGCCGTCACGGATGAGGACCGCGCCGGGGATGAACGCGCGCGGCTTGAGGGCGGCGAGATCGAGGTGGCGCGCCACCTGGGGATACGCGGCAAAGAGCACCTGGAAGCCGCGATCCAATAAGAAGCCATCCGCGCTGGCGTCGGTGCGCACGCGCCCGCCGACGTGATCGGACGCCTCAAGCACGCGCACATCGTGGCCGGCTTCGGTGAGCGCCTTCGCGCAGGTCAGCCCGGCCAGGCCGGCTCCCACTATCAAGATCATGCGCTACGATACCTTCCCATACAACAACTGGCGGCGCCTTAGGCGAGCCGGCTCCAGAACCTGCGCGGCCGTTTGCGCGCGTCAAGCTCCTGCTCGATGATCGTCAAACGCCGCTGCGCCTCCGCCAGCATCGCCGCGTCGCGCGCGGGATCGGGGAAAGCCGCCTGGCAGTGCGCGCATCGGTCGGCCTCGGCCGGACTCACGCCGCCGCACCACTGGCAACGCTGCTCGCCCGGAGCCAGTGGCGCCTGCGATGGGTCAGGTGGACTGTCGGCGCTCGGTGGCTGCCACAGCAGCGGCTCGTCAACCGGCGCTCGCGTCAGGATCTCCGCGGCGGCTGGAGCGCCGGCAGCCGCGATCACTGGGCTGCCACAGGAGAGACACGAGCGCGCGTCCGACGGCAGCGGCGCGCCACAGGCGGGGCAACGGTCGGCCGGCGTCGCGGGACGTATTGAGTCTTCCATCGGCTGCTGTCTCCTGCCGTCACCAGAGTGGGTTTACGACCAGGCCGGTGATGAGCTTTGGATAGAAGTAGGTTGATTTCTGCGGCATGCGGTCGCCGGCCAGGGCTACCTCGCGGATCGCGCTGGGTGGTGTCGGCGCGACCAACGCCGCAAGCCGCGCGCCATCCGTTTCCGCGTCCACCGCCATAAGGGCTTCATGCGGATCGCGGGTGTAGGTGACGTATTCGCCGGCCTGTATCGCCTCGTCGGTGACGCCGAGCGCGCGCGCGAAAACAAGCTCATGCAGCGCCGCGAGGTCCAGCGAGCGCCAAGCCCGCGAGCGGTCCGCGTTGGCGCCCGTCAGATCGCGCATCGCCGCGCGTCCCTCCGGTCGTAGGCGCAGCAGCAGGCGCTTGCCCGGCAGCGCGAACACGAAGGCGCAACGCTCGCCCTGCCGCGCCGCCACATCGAGCGCCGCCAGGAGCGCCTCCGCGCTGGTGGCCGGGTCGAGCGATTCGACGATGAAGTCTCGCGCCAGCGCCGCCTTGAGCGCGTCCACCTTCGCGGGGTCCAGGTCGCGCAGGATGCGGTGTGTCGGCAACACGACGAGATTCGGATCCTCGATGGCGGAGAGCGCCATGAGCGTGTAGTTGGCGGCGTCGCCGGGATCCAGGGGCTGCTCTTTACGCAGCGCCGCGACCTCGTCGCGGTACGTCAGCGCCGTCTCATAGCGGTGATGCCCGTCGGCGATGTAGAGCTGGCGCGCGGCGAAGAAGTCAGCGACGGCCAGGAGCAGCGCGTCGTCCCGGAGTGTCCAGAGGCGGTGGCCCTCGCCGGTCTCATCCTCAAAGTCCGCGACGGGCGGCGTCTCGCGCGCGGTGGCGAGCCTGGCGGCAAGTTCACCGGCGGGGTCGTCGTAGAGCGCCATGATGGGGCTGAGGTTCGCGGCGCAGGCGCGCATGAGACGCAGACGGTCTTCTTTCGCCTTGCGGTGCGTGCGCTCGTGGGGGAGGACTACCTGCGCTTCCCACGGCTCCAGCCGCACCCGCGCCAGCAGACTTGCCCGGCGATAGGTGGCGCCGGCGACGGTGAAGCGCTGCTCGTAGAGGTAGAGCGAGGGCGCGTCCTGGCGCATCACGCCGTGCAATCGCCACTCGGCGAACGTCTGCGCGGCGCGGGTGTACTGGTTGTTCAGGTCGTCATCGCCCGGCTCCTCGCGGCCAAGCTCCAACCGGATGATGTTATGGGGGTCGCGGGCGTAGTAGCGGGCCTGCGCGTCAGGCGCGATCACGTCATAGGGCGGCGTGACGACGGCGGCCAGGTCCGTGCCGTCGGCGTAGCGTATCCCCGGCAGGGGTCTAACA
>DATEGV010000451.1:0-6590 GCA_035279925.1 Ktedonobacterales bacterium
AGGTCACGTCGTGATCGCGCTCGGCGCGCGTCTCTGCTGAGGATGATCGGGCGGATTCACGGAGATTGCCGGTGTGTGGCCCGACGCTGGTGGCAGACATGAGAGACGCCGGCGCGCTGGTGGGCAACGCCGGCACTCCGGAACATGAACAGCTTCCCGATTAGAGGTTGTTGTTGATGTTCTTGAAGATCGAGGCAATCTGCGGGCCAAGCAGAATGAGCGCGGCGATCACGACGATGGCGACCAGCGCGATGATCAGCGCGTACTCGACGAGACCCTGGCCACGATCGCGGCCAAACAAGCGGTCCAGCATGATGACGTTCCCCTCTAGAAAAGAATCACTGCCGCGACGCGCTGCCGGAATCATTAGCATGCTTTGCCCCCCGTCCACGCGCCACCCAACACATACCACCCCCAAATGAGATGGCTTCAAGCATGCCGGAGTACTGCGGCTCTCGGCTCCGCACCGATACATACATGCGATCGGTGGTTCGGCGCCAGGATACACCTTCGCGCGTAAACCACCAAGCGGCATGGCCCATTTGGCGGATTTGAGGGATCACACACAACAGGCGAGTGTGGATCCGATCACATCCGCTCTCGATTGCAAAACGCAGGCCCACGTCACCAGTAACTTCGCAAAATCGAGGGGGAATTTTCTCCCATTAGGCGGGAACGGTTAATTCGACGCGGGCGCCCCTGCCTGGGGCGCTCTCAATCTTGAGCCAGCCACCGAGTAATTCGGCGCGTTCCAGCATGCTGGCAATACCCCATGTTTCATGCGCGCGCGCGCGTTTGAGCGCCGGTTCAACGTCGAAGCCGTGTCCATTATCTTTGACGATCAGGCGCAATCCGTCTGGGCCGGTGAGGACGCTGATCTCGATGGCGCTGGCCTTCGCATGCTCAATGGCGTTGACCACCGCCTCTTGCGCGACGCGGAAGATCGGCGTCTCGATGGAGGTAGGGCGGCGTTGCTCGCCACCGGGCACGGAGACGGAGATATGCACGTCGCGCGCGCCGGCGAGATCGGTGGCGTAGCGGCGCAGTGTGGCCACCAGCCCCAGATCGTCTAGCGTCATCGGGCGCAGCTCGAAGATCAACTTGCGTGTCTCCAAGATGCTGGTCTTGACATCCGCTTTCAACTTGGCAAGCTGCTCGAGCGCATGCGAGGGATCCGACGAGATCAATTGCTCACACAACTCCGCCGCCATGAAGACCGTGGCCAGCGATTGTGTCGGCCCATCATGCAGACGGCGTGCCAGGCGCTGCCGAACCTGCTCTTGCGCCTGAATCTCGCGCGCCAATGTGCTCAATTCGCTCTGGCCGCGCGGCGCGAGGCTGGGGAATCCGGCGGATGACGGGTTCATCGGCGGGGTGGACGCAGCCGGCAGAGATGACTCCACGGGCCAGAAGGCCGCCTGTGATGGATTGATCGCGGGAAGACCGACCATGGAACCACCCGGCGGATTGGGCGCCGGCATGAGGGACGAGACGTTCCAGCTTGGTGTCTGCTGGCCCACCGCGTTGGGCGCGGCGCGGAGCGCGCTGAGGAGATGGCTGAGCATCTGCTCGTAACGCCCATACAGGCGTAGCTTCTCGCGCAGGTGGTCGCGCTGCTCCGTCATCATAAAGGCGCGCATCTCCGCCTCGGCCGCGGCAAGATAGACGGCGCGAATGTCCTGTCGGGCGTGCGTCTCGAGATGCTCCTCCAGGTCGCGGACCCGCGCGCCTTCAAGCACCTTGAGATGATTCAGTCGCTCCAGTTCTTTCGCCGTCTGCTGCTCTACGATGGCCAACTCATTCAGTTCGTGGGCGACGCGATCGTGCTCGATCTTGCAGGTCTCGTAGACGGAGGCGTCCGGATCCCAGAAGGCGGTGTCGTCATCGTCGGGCGGCTGCTGGCCGAATGGCCTTGGATCGGCGTGTTGCTGCTGTTGTTGTTGCTGTTGGCGAACCGCGGGGAGCGCGGACCAGGTGGCGCCGGCCGGCGGCATGATGTTGGAGGAGGAGCGGCTGTAGTCCGGCGGGGCGTCTGGATAGCCGTTCTCGGAATAGGGATTGCCGCCGGCGGAGGATGCGCCGAAGGTGGACGGCGAGGGCGGCCAGGGACGCGCCCCGCTACTGGGGCGCTGCCCATCGAGCGGTGGCAACGCGGGATACTGATTCTGGTCCGATGACAAAGCCAGCCTCCTTTCGCCAGGCGTGGCCAAGGGCGGACGAGCCATGCGCCGCTGCCGGCGTCCAGCCCGGTCGCGCGCGGATTACTCGGCGGCGTCCATCTTGATCCATCCGTGTTTGAGCGCGTGGACCACGGCGGCGGTCCGGTCGTTGACCGAGAGCTTCTTGAGAATTGAGGTGATGTGGTTTTTGACGGTCTGATCGCTGATCTTGAGCGACTTGGCGATCTCTTTGTTGCTGTTGCCACGCGCGATGTAGTCCAGAATTTCGATTTCGCGCCCGGAGAGCGGCGAATACAGCGGCTGCACCTCCGGCGGCTCCTCGGCGGTCATCTCGCGGAAAGTGCGCAGCACGCGGCTGGCGACGGTCGGACGCGAGAGCACGTTGTCATTGATGATGTACGTGCCGCGACTGACCTTGCGCACCGCCTCGATCAGGTCGTCGGGTGAGATGCCCTTGAGCAGGTAGGCCGCCGCTCCTAGTTTCATGGACTGGAATAGCTGCTCCTCGTCCTCGAAGGCTGTGAGCATGATGATGGCGACGCGCGGCGCGGTGTGGCGCAACTGGCGCGCGAGTTCGAGGGCGTCGTTGGTAGAGAGCAGCGCGTCAATCAGGACGACATCGGGCGAATGCTGCTTGGCGAGCTCCAGGCCGGCGCCGCTCTCAGAGGCTTCCGCGACAATCACGCAGTCGCCGGATTGTTCGAGCGCCCAGCGGCACCCTTGACGAAACAGTGGATGCTCGTCCACGACCATTACGCGAATGGAATCCATAATTTCTGCTCTCCCCGGCTGGCTCACACGAAGATCCTTGCGCACGCGAGACGGATGCGGATGCGGATACGCCGTAGTGGTTCGCACACCTGCGTTAGTATACAAGGTTGGCGCAAATCGTGACGCCAGTTGGGTGACTCGCGCGTGCAAGGTACGGTTCACGCAGAGTCAAAGGG
The DNA here is from genome assembly GCA_035279925.1 of Ktedonobacterales bacterium. Taxonomy (GTDB): domain Bacteria; phylum Chloroflexota; class Ktedonobacteria; order Ktedonobacterales; family JADMIN01; genus DATEGV01. The sequence goes on from DATEGV010000451.1 coordinate 3,128, forward strand.
AGTGTGCACGGAGTTCCACAGAGTTTTTGAGTGGTTCTCGCCCGAACTTCACCCAAAAGCTCCCCCTTCCTCTCGCGAGAGGGCACGACGGCGCTCGGTTCTGGCTCCCCTTCCCCCGTGGGGGGCAGGGGCCGGGGGATGAGGCCATCCCAGACGAAGGGGCGGGGGGCTGAGGCCACCGCGGATACCAGAGCATACGGAGTAAGGGCGCAAGCCAGCGGCCAACGCCCTCCCGATAGGCTTCACTCCGGTTGTACGCGCGAGGCGCTACGCCCCGAAATCCTTCATCATCTGCTTGATCTGGCCGGAGAGCGCGAGCGCGTCCTCGAACGGGCGCTGCCAGACGTTGCGGCCGAAGATCAGCCCGGTGGCTCCGCCTTCCATCGCGATGCGCGCCTTCTCGATGACATCGCCGTCGCCCTGCATCTCGCCGCCGCTGAAGAGCACGAGCGTGCGCCCGGCGGACTCGACGACCATGCGCACGGCCTCCTCGCGGGTCGGCGTCATGCTGTTGTAGGGCTTGGGAGCGGCGGTATCCTTGGTGGGGTCCACCTTCGGCACGTTGACCTTGACGATGTCCGCGCCGAGCTCGTTGGCGACGCGTACGGCATAGTCCACCGCGTAGAGGCTGTCGCGGCCGCCCTTAACGTCAATCGCCTCGCCTCGCGGGTAGGCCCAGACGATGATGGGCATGCCGTAGCGTTCGGCCTCCTCGCGCACCTCACGGAACTGGAGGAAGTCTTCGGTCTGCAACGGGGAGCCGACGTATAGGGTGTAGCCCACGGCGTCGGCTCCCAGGCGCACGGCGTCCTCGACGGTGGCGATGCAGGGCGAGAGCGGCTGCTTATCGGAGGGAATCTCGGTTTTGCCGTTGAGCTTGAGCACCAGCGGCACCTGCCCGGCGTAGTCTTTCATGTACTTTTCGGCGATGCCGATCTGGAAGACGATGCCGGAGAAATGACCTTCTTTGGCCAGCCGCAACTGGAACTCTGGGTCTTTGGAGGGCGGATTTGGGAAGAAGTCGCGCGGGCCGTGTTCGAGTCCCTGGTCAATCGGCAGCAGGAGGAGCGTGCCGTTCGCGGGACCAAACGTGTATAGGAGCCGATGGAGCCGGGTGCGCTTCCCGGTGCTGAGATTTAGGTCCGCGAGCGTCGGACGCTTCACACGCGTCATCGCCATGTGTGTATCCCCTTCATGCTGTGTTGGCAGGCTGTCGCCCTCTCCATTGAGGGTCGCCGTTAGTATATCATGCGCCGCATGCCCATTTCACACGGGCGCGGCGGTCATGCGCGCATCACGGCCATGAATGACCGGCGCACGGGACGAGTGCAGACTCGCGGCCCTGATGAACATTAACAACTTACTCCGATAGTAGCCCGACGTAGCGCAGCAGGGCGGTCGAGCCGAGCGCGAACTGGTCGAGAAAGGCGTGCAGGTCGGCCTTGAGCTCATCCCAGCGATCGGCTTTGCGGTGGTGGTGCAAGCAGGTTTGCTTGAGGGCGCGCCAGAGCTTCTCGATGGGATTGGTCCACGGCGCATAGGTCGGCAGCCACCGCAGGTGGATGTGCAGTCGAGCCGCCGTCGCCAGTACGTGCGGGTGGCGATGGATCGGCCAGTTATCCCAGGCCAGCGCCAGGATCTGCTTGGGATAGCGCGCGCGCAGCCGGCGCAGTAACTCGCACACGGCGGTGACTCCCACTTTGGCGCCCGGCACATAGGTCACCTGCCCGCTGGCCACATCCAGCGCGCCGCCGATGCGCCAAGCACGGTTGGCGGCGTGGCTGAGCGGGGCCGTCGGCTCATGCGCACAGCAGGCGTAGCGGTCGGCCAACGTCGGTTGGCGGTAACAGCCCACCTCATCGGCGTAGAGCAGGCGCACGCGCTGCGGGAAGCGCCGCGCCAGCTGGCGCAGCTGCCGCAAGGCGAAGACCTTCTCCTCGTAGGCGGGATCGGGACTGTGCAGGCGCAACCGCCCGCGTTTGAGATGGATGCCCAGCCGGCGCAGCGCGCGGCTGACGCCCGCTAAGCTATAGCGCGCCAGAAAGGGCAACGCCGGGCAGTCCCGCAGGTCCGCCAACCGCCAGCGGACGCGCGCCACGCCAAAGCGTTCAGGCGCTTGGTGCACGACTTGAAAAAGTCGTTCGCCCTGCTGAGGGGGAAAAACCCCGCCAGCCGCGCGGGTGTTGGATGAGGCCCGCCAGGCCGTGGCGTTCGTAGCGGTTGAGCCAGTCGTAGACCGTCTCGGGCGTGCGCGCGCGCAAGAGGCCGTGGCGCGCCACCGCATGCGCCGACTGCCCATCCGCGATCTTGAGCAGGGCCGCTGCCCGCTCTCTGAGGTAGGGGCGCCGGTCCTGCTCACGGGTCTGCTCCAATTCGGCGCGCTGCTCTGCACTGAGGTCCAACTGACGGGGGCGCATCGTCATCCTGCCTTTCGGGGAGGCGGCGATACCCTCCTGCCCCCTCCGTCGAGCATTATCGGATAAAGTTGTTAAAGTTCATAATGGCCGGCGCACGAGATGACGGTCAGTTGAGGGCGACGGGATGGAATCCGTTCTGCTTCTCGCAGACGTGCGGATTGTCCATGGGCCGGCCACAGAAGGGGCAGCGCGGACGCCCGGTGGCGAGGATGCTGACGATGTGCTGGCTGAGGCGCAGGGCCTGGTTGCGCGAGATGAAGATGCTAAACAACATCTCCACGTCATCGCTCACCAGGAGTTCACCCTCGCGCTCAACAAGCTCCAGCGGGGCGGCGCGCACCAGTACGAGCCGGCGATCTTCGTCGTAGCCAAGCTGCATGTTGGCGACCTGGAATTCGATCAGCGGCGTCTCTGGGAAGTCGTCGGGGGCGCCGGGCGGCGGCGCGACGTTGGCCATCGCCTCCGGGCGCAGGATATCGCCACCGGAGACCTGCGCGAGAAGCTTATCCACCGCCAGCGAGAGCGCCTCCAACTGCTCGCGCTCCATCCAGAGGCTGGCGGCGCCGTGTGGGCTGCGCGCGAAGATGCGAAAGCGCCGGTTCCCCGGCTGGCCGATGGACTCGGCGTCGAAGAGTTCGGCGCGTCCGAAGTCTTGTAGTTCATCACTCATCGTGTCATGCCCCTTCCGTTGGGAGCAAGTCTCGCTCTCCCCTTGAGCAGTGTAGCATCGCGTTCGGAGCGCACGCAACACAACGCTGTATGATCGGTGGGAGGAGAGGGTACGGTGAACACAGAGTCACACAGAGTTACGTGGAGGGCGATTGCGGCTCTGGCGGGCGAGGGGGAATCGGAAGGGCTGCTTCACCCCCTGCCCCCTCTCCCTGCGGGGCGAGGGGGGAACCTGGCCCGACGGTCGCGACGCTGGCTCCCCTTCCACTCGCGAGGGGAAGGGGCGGGGGAATGAGGACACCCTGTTACGGCAGGTGGATGGTGACATGGCGATCCCAGCCGGCGTAGTCGGCGGCGAAGCGGGCGGTGGCGCCGGG
>DATEGV010000452.1:0-16437 GCA_035279925.1 Ktedonobacterales bacterium
GTGGTCACGGAGTGGAAGCGATTCCGAGATCTGAACATGACACGGCTGCGCGAGAAGATGCGCGCCGTTGAGAGCGGCCCAATATTGATTGACGGCCGTAATCTGTTCGACGCCGCCGAACTGAAGCGCATCGGGTTCCGTTATCATGGCATCGGGCGGGGCGAGGCGCGGACGAATGGCGGTCATCATGCGGAACCGACTGCCGGAGATCTCAACGCGAGCGAGAAGAATGGGCGCGGCCCGAAGCCAACGCGCCGGACGAAGTAGCGCCGGCACGGGGCGTGGAGAGCTCATGGATACGCCGCCGGACGGCTGCTCAACAGATTCGCCCTCGCCGCTCGGCGGCTCCATGCCGGTGGCGCTGGCTGTCGGCGTAGACGTGATCGAGAGGGCGCGGGTGCTGCGCGCCTACGAGCGCTTCGGCGCCCGTTTTCTACGGCGTGTCTTCACCGAGCTTGAGATCGAACAGGCGGCGGGGCGCATCGAGAAGCTCGTCGGACGCTTCGCCGCCAAAGAGGCGGTCTCGAAGGCGCTAGGCACAGGAATTGGCCAGATCGCCTGGCGCGAGATCGAGATACAGCGCATGCCCGGCGGTAACCCGGTGGTGCGACTCACCGGCAGGGCATCCGAACGGGCGCGGGCGCTCGGCCTAGCCGTATTCGACGTGAGCATCTCCGATACCCAGACCCATGCGTTCGCCGTCGTCGTTGGCGCTGGCGTAGGGTAGGAGGATGCGCGCGGTCGGCTACGCTTGTTCGAGCCGGTTGACGAGCAGTGGGTTCACCATATCCGGTTTGGCGCGGCCCTTCGTGCGCTTCATCACCTGGCCGACGAGGAACTGCGCGGACGCCATCTTGCCGGCGCGGTAGTCCTCAACGGCCTTGGGATTCTCCGCGATCACCTCCGCGATGATACGTTCGAGTTCGCCGCTGTCGCTAAGTTGCGCGATACCCTCGCGTGCGACAATGTCGCGCGGCTGCTCCCCGCTGGCGAACGCGCGCTCCAGCACGTCTTTCGCTTGCTTGCCGCTGATCGTGCCTGCGTCAATAAGGTCAAGCAGATCAGCGAGCGCGGCCGGCGTGAGGCGGCTGTTCGCGATGTCCAGCCCTTCCGCGTTGAGCAACCGGCGCACGTCGCCAAGTAGCCAGTTTGCGACATTCTTGGCGCGCGCGGCGGTGTCCGTCGGCTTGTCCACGCCAACCGCCGTCTCGAAGTAGTCCGCGAGGTTCCGTTCCGCGACCAGTTGGGCGGCGTCACGCGCGCTCAGCGCATACCGCTGCTGGAAGCGCGTCTGCTTCGCGTCCGGCAGCTCCGGCAGTTGGGCGCGCAACCGTTCCACCCACTCGCGCGTGACGAGCAGCGGTGGCAGGTCCGGCTCCGGAAAGTACCGGTAGTCGTCGGCGTATTCTTTCACCCGTTGCAGAACGGTGATGCCCTTGTCCTCGATCCAGCCGCGCGTCTGTTGTTGGATGTGGCCGCCCGCGCGCAGCTCCTCGATCTGCCGGGTCGCCTCAAAGGCAAGGGCGCGCTCCACCGCCCGAAAGGAGTTCATGTTCTTGATCTCGGTCTTGACGCCAAGCTCGGTCTGGCCGCGTGGCCGCACGGAGATGTTGGCGTCGCAGCGCAGAGCCGCCTCCTCCATCTTGCCGGAGCTAACGCCGAGATACACGAGTATCGTGCGCAGCTTCTCCATGTAGAGACGCGCCTCTTCCGGGCTGCGCATATCCGGCTCGCTAACGATCTCCATCAGGGGGACGCCGGCGCGGTTCAGGTCTACGAGCGTGCGGCTCTCGCCGAATCCGGTCTCGTGGCGCAGACGTCCAGTGTCCTCCTCAAGATGCACGCGCGTGATGCCGATGGTCCGTGACTCGCCGTTAACCTCGATATTGAGGTAGCCATGCCGGCTAAGCGGACGGTCGTATTGAGAGATCTGGTACCCCTTGGGAAGATCGGGATAGAAGTAGTTCTTGCGGTCGAACTTGGAGAAGTCGGGAATCTCACAGTTCAAGGCGAGGGCTGTCATAATGGTGAAGTCCACCGCCTGCTGGTTGATGACGGGTAGCACGCCGGGGTAGCCCATGCAGATGGGACAGGTGTGCGTGTTCGCCTCGGCGTTCGCGTAGTCCGCGGCGCACGAGCAGAACATTTTGCTTTTCGTCAGCAGTTGCGAATGAACTTCAAGTCCAACGACAACCTCATATTCGACGGCTGGAATCGCCGACGCGGCGCTCATGCTCGCGTTTTCCTTTCCCGCGCTCACGGAGGCGCGCTAGAGCAGTGTAGTCGTAGAGAATGCGGATGGAGCGCAGAGTGTGGCCCGGCGCGCGCTGTCAGGTTAACGGTGATTGCGCACGAAGCGTCCGATGCGCTCCAGCGCGTCCTCTAGTTGATCTTTTGCGGTGGCGTAGGTGCAGCGGATGTAGCCCTCGCCAGCGACGCCAAACGCGCTGCCAGGAACCACCGCGACGCGCTCCTCGAAGAGCAGCTTCTCGGCGAATTCGTCGGAGCTGAGTCCGACGCCGGCGATAGAGGGAAACACGTAGAAGGCGCCGCCGGGCAAGTAGCAGGGCAGTCCGGCCTGATTCATCCCTTCGACGGTCAACACACGCCGCTCGTCGTAGCTGGTCACCATCGCTTGCACGTCCGGTTCGCCGTGCAGCACCGCGCGCAGGGCCGCCGCCTGGCTCATCGTGGAGGCGCACATGATGGTGTACTGGTGAATCTTGAGCATGGCGTCAAGGATATGTTCCGGCGCGGCTACGTAGCCGATGCGCCAGCCCGTCATCGCGTACGCCTTCGAGAAGCCATCCACCAGCACGGTGCGGTTGCGCATGCCAGGTATGCTCACGAGACTGACGTGCTCGCCACCGTAGACCAGGCGGCTGTAGACCTCGTCAGTAAGAACGATGAGATCGTGCTTGCGCGCAACCTCGCCGATGCGTTCAAGCTCAGCGCGGTCAATCACGGCTCCGGTCGGGTTGTTGGGGTTGCCAAGCAGAATGATCTTGCTGCGCGGCGTCACCGCGGCCTCGATCTCCTCCGCCGTGACGGCAAAATGGTTGGCGATGTGGGTCGTGGCGGGTCGTACCGCGCCGCCAGCGAAGATGACATCGGCCTCATAGGCGACGTAGCCGGGATCGGGTACGATCACCTCGTCGCCTGGATCAAGCAGCGCGCGCATGGCGGCGTCAATGCCTTCGCTGACGCCCACCGTGACCATAATTTCGGTGCGGGGATCGTAGCGTACACCATACCGGCGCTCGAGCATCTCAGCGATCGCGGTGCGTAACTCGATGACGCCGTAGTTGGAGGTGTACTTGGTCTCACCCCGACGAATCGCGTCAATGCCCGCCTGGCGGATGTGCTCCGGGGTGATGAAGTCCGGCTCGCCCACGCCGAGCGAAATGACATCGCTCATGGTCGCGGCAATGTCAAAGAACTTGCGGATGCCGGACGGCTTCACGGCGCGCACGCGCTGTGAGAGGGTCTCGCGCCCAACCAGGCTCTCCATAGGTGACGTACTCCTCCCAGTGCGGGGCAGTGACGAAGCGGTCGCGGCGACTGCTTTCTCACGAAAATCATAGCACATTTACCGGCCTGGACACTGTCGGCGTTCACTGCTGATTGTCGGGGCTGGCGCGCTGAACATTGCCGCTGTGCAACCCGCGCGGCGGCTGTGGCGTAATCTAGGCGACGGGCGCGATTGGCGCCGGGCCAGACAACACGAGCAAGTTCGCGCTGCTAAGCCGGCGCTGCCTGAATTGAGGAGTGGTTCCATGTATACACAACGCAGCCACTATTCACAACCGACGGTGCTTGGTATCAGTGAGAAGTGGGAGCGTGTGCTCTGCTACCTCGGCGCCTGGGTCACAGGGTTGATTTTCCTCATCGTCGAGCGGAAGAACTCGACGGTCAGGCGGCACGCGGCGCAATCGCTGATTATCTTCAGTGTCTTCAGCGTCCTGCTCTTCATGGTTGGACTGCTTTCACATATCTGGGTGATCGGCCTCTTGTTCTGGCTGCTCGGCAAGGGCATCTGGGCTGTCGGCTTCTGCGCGTGGCTGTTTCTGATGGTGGCCGCGTTCTTCAGCCCGAAAACCTTCCTGTTCCGTCGCATGCGCGGCTATCTGTAGGTTTGCGAACCTCGCAGAGACCGTGACCTCTCCGCCCCCTTCTCATACCGACGGGAAGGGGGCCAGGCGTAAGGGTTCACAGCAACATCCTCTCGCGCGTTCCTCGTCACGGTCTCCTCACCCTCCACCCGCGAATCACCTCACCTCTCACCTCTTTTCCGTTCCCCCAATGCGACCAGCCGAGGCTTCCAAGCCCAACTGGCGGACTCAGCCGGCGCCCGGTGAGGGACGATCCGCGTGCTATACTGCTACCGTGCGCCCCGCGCCTGCACACTGACCAGTATTGAGCACTCAATGAGGAGTTTTGAGAGATGACCACGACCGCTTCCTCGCCAGCATCGAGAACAGAAACCACGCCAAAGACCTATCTCAACTATATCGGTGGGGAGTGGCGGCCCTCCGTCTCGGGCGATACGTTCGATAACCATAATCCGGCCCGCTACAGCCAGGTGGTCGGGCGCTTTCAGAAGTCCACGGCGGCTGATGTGGACGCGGCAATCGCCGCGGCGCAGGCGGCGTTTCCAGCGTGGCGAGCGTTGCCGGCGCCAACGCGGGGCGAGATCATCCTGCGAGCCGCGCTCTTGCTGGAGCAGCGCCGGGACGAGCTCGCGCGGCAGATGACGGAGGAGATGGGCAAGCCGATCAAGGAGACGCAGGGCGACTTGCAGACGGCGATAGATTTCGGCAAGTTCGTCGCGGGTGAGGCGCGGCGACCGGAAGGCGATACCGTGCCGTCGGCGTTGCCGGACAAGATCTGCCTGACTTTGCGGCAGCCGCTGGGCGTCGTGGGTATCATTACACCCTGGAACTTCCCGATGGCGATTCCCGCATGGAAGACGTTTCCAGCGCTGGTAGCCGGCAACACCGTCGTCCTCAAGCCGGCGAGTGACACACCGCTCTCCGCCGCCAATCTCGTCGAAGTTCTCATCGAAGCGGGCGTGCCGGCGGGAGTCCTCAACTTCGTGACGGGGCCAGGCGGCAGCCTCGGCGATGCGCTGGTCACCGACCCACGAGTGGCAATGATCTCGCTGACCGGCTCGACAGAGGTTGGTAAGCACGTCGCCGAACTCTGTGGACGTGATCTACGCCGTTGCAGCCTGGAGTTGGGCGGCAAGAACGCGGTGATCGTCATGGACGACGCGAACATTGACGAGGCGGTGGCGGCGGTGTCGTGGGCGGGGTTCGGCACGACGGGCCAGCGCTGCACGGCGACGAGCCGGGTGATCGTGCATGAGGCGGTGGCGCGTGAGTTCGCTGACAAGTTGGTCGCCGCCGCCGAAAAGCTGCGCGTGGGCGACGGACTGCTTGCGGAGACGGAGATGGGGCCGCTCGTCAACCGTGGTCGCGTGACGGCGGTGCACGAGTACACGGAGGTTGGACAACGCGAGGGCGCGACGCTGTTGACGGGAGGCCACCCGCTCTCGGACGGCGAGCTTGAGGATGGAGCGTATTACGCGCCGACGATCTTCACGGATGTGCGGCCGGACATGCGTATCGCTTACGAGGAAGTATTCGGTCCGTTTGTGTCCATTCTGCCGGTCAAGAGCTATGACGAGGCCATCGAGGTGGCGAACTCGACCATGTATGGACTGTCGTGCGCGATCTTCACCGAGAACGCGCGGACCGTGTTCCGGGCAATGCGCGACATCAATTCCGGGCTCGTCTACATCAACGCGGGCACGACGGGCGCCGAGCCGCACCTGCCGTTCGGGGGTGTGAAGCAGAGCGGCAACGGGCATCGCGAGCTTGGCAGCAAAGCGGTGGAAGAGTTCAGCGAAACCAAGACCGTTTTTGTCTCATATCCGGCGAAGTAGACGAGCCGCACCTGCTCCCCCCGCTCCTCATGGGAGAGGCGGAGCAGGTGGGAAGCGCGCGTTAGCTGGCGCGGCGCAGCACACGATTGGCGGCGCTGGTCAGCTGGGCGCGCAGGTGGTCACCGGAGTCCGGCGCATAGAGGACGGCGGCTCCAGCCCCAGCGAGCACTCCTCGCACGAACCACGAGCCTCGTCTAGCCGCGCGTTTGGCTCCGCGCTTCGTAGACTTCGCCGCACGCTGTGTCGCCCTGGCGGCGTCGCTCGCGCTGCCACCCGCGTTGCCAAGGAGGTCCTGAAGAGCGCCGGACGCCTGGCGAACCTTTGACTTCACCTGAGCGTTGGGAGGGCTCTGGCGTCGCAAGATGATCCCACCGATCGCCCCGGCCGCCACGACGCCAGCCGCGATCAGCAGCGGCAGCGGCAGCATGTCGGAGATGGGCGCGCGCTCGAAGCGCAACTCAGTCTCCGACGCCATCGCGCTCCCAGTGCCGCCGTAGTTGACAGGTTGCGGCGGGGTGGTTTCTAGAGAGCCAACCGGCTCGTCGGCCACTGTGGACATGCGCAACGGCTCCGGCGGTGACGACAGGCCCTCGGTGGGCGCGAGGGTAGCGGGCGGCTGCAACGGCGCCGTCGGCATGGTGTCAATTGGTTGCGCCGCGTGCGCGGACAGGTCGTCCATCGGCTGTGTAGGCTGAGTATCCACTGGCTCGTCAAGGTCAATATAATCCGCGCCGGGCTCGCTGCCGGCTTCTTGAAATGCCTGGACCATCCCTGGCGAAGGCGGCGGATACTGGCTTCCCGGCGGGGTCGGCGCCTGATTGTAGGGCGCCTCATCGGAGTGCGGCACGGTAGACTTCTCGCCCATGCCGCTGGTTGTCGGTTTGCCGCCGATTAACGTGCCCGTGACCGCGGGCCGTGTGCTTTCGCTCTTGGGCGGCGTTGCCTGTGGCGCGGTGATCGCCTCGTCGGTGGCCGACGTGTCGGCGGGCGCGGTATCCAGCGCGGAGTCGCGTGGCGTCCAGGTTGTCGCCTGGCCGGCAGCGGTGTCGGTGGGCGCGGCCATGGGAGTCGGCGTGACATCGCTCTCGGTCAACGTCTCCATCTGGGGGGCGACGATTTCGGCGGCGTTGTCCTCCACCTCGGTCACGACCGGACGCTCGGTCTCCTGCGCGGTCTGGGTAGCGTTGCGGGTGGTGGCTGTTTCGCCCTGATAGACCGGCACATACTGCGATGGATCGTAGGGCGTCGCCAGTTCTGGCCGAGCGGCCATGTCGGCGCGGCCAATGTTCAATTGGACCTGATCGCCGGTGGCGCTTTGCACATGCTCGGCGGGTAATTCAAACTCCGAGCCGCCGTCACCGCTCCTGACGATGAGCGCGCGCAGTTCGCCTGTTTCTCGATCTACGACGATCTGCTCCACGGTGCCGAGTGGGCCATCCGTGCCAAGCGCGGCGGCCCCCCTCTCGATGCGATAGTGAACGATGTCTCCCCGCGTTGAATCGGGTGTGTTGTGCAGCGCCATGCGTCACCCTTTCTAGCTATGAACGTCTTGCCGTGCAACCGCAAAACCCATACCAGAGAAAGGAACCACCGGGGAATCCCCCGCCGCGCACGCGGACCAGCGTCTGACCTAGCGCAAGGAAACGCCGTGTCCAGGTCGTGAGAAGTCGAGCGTGTAGACCATGCCGGACTGCGTGTAGCCGCCCTCAAACGGATCATCGGCGAGGAGCATCGGCGTGTCGAGGTCCACGTAGCGGAACCCGCCGAGGCCCGCGATCAGGTGACTGGCCACGGCGATCGCGAGTCGGGACTCTATCATCGCTCCCACCATCAGCCCGATGTGCGCGGCGCGGCAGACGGCGGCGATATCAAGCGCCTCCACAATCCCCGATTTCATCAGCTTAATATTCACGACGTTGGCGGCGCCCATCCTGGCCACTCGCAGCGCGTCGGAGGCCGTGTGTACGGCTTCGTCAGCGGCGACTGGGAGACCGGCGTGGTCGGTGACGAATCGCAGACCTTCGATATCATGGCGATGGACCGGCTGCTCGAAGAGGATTGGCCGAACGCCGGCGTCGTCGAGCAGGTGAACGAGTTCCAGCGCCCCGGGCGCCGAAAAGCCCTGATTGCCGTCGAGAATCAGCTCGCAATCCGGTACCGCGCGTTCGATCGCAAGCACACGGCGGAGATCGTCGCGCGGTGTTGTGCCGACCTTGAGCTTCAGAGTGCGAGCGCCCCGCTCGGCGTATTCGCGAGCCAGACTTGCCATATGGTCTGGCTCTTCGATGGGGATGGTGATGTCCGTTTCGACGGCGGATTCCGCGCCGCCTAAGAATTGCGCGAGGGACACACCGACCGAGCGTGTGAGGGCGTCAAGCACGGCCATTTCAACGCCGGCTCGCGCGGTGGCCTGGTGCTCGAAGCCGGCCGTCAGCCGCGCGGCCAACGGACGCCACGCCGCCGCATCCGCGCCGACAACCAGCGGCTCCATGCCGTGGATCGCCGCCAGCGCCGTCTCCTGCGTCTCGCCACCGCTTGGGGGAAAGGGAGCCGCCTCGCCGAGACCGACCGTGCCATCGGCCAGTGTGACGCGGATCAGCGCGTTGCGCGCGGAGGTGACCGCGCCAGTGGAGATGGCGAACGGTTCGTAGAGCGGAATATTGAGCGGTTCGGCGTCGAGCGCTGTGATGAGCGTATTGGATGACTTGGCGCGGGGCATGGATCAGGACTCCCCTTCCCATTCGCGCGCGAACTCCGCCAGGAAGCTTTCCATGTACTGGTGTCGCGCCTGGGCAAGTTGGCGGGCGTATGATGTGTTCATGCGATCTTTGAGCAGCAAGAGCTTTTCGTGAAAGTGGTTGATTGTGGAGGCGGTGGTGTTGTGATAGTCGGCTGGTGTGGCGTAGGCGCGGGCCTCCTCGCCAGGCGTGTGCATCGGGCGGTTCCGCGAACCACCAAAGGCGAACGCGCGCGCGATCCCAATGGCGCCGATCGCGTCCAGCCGGTCTGCGTCCTGGACGACCTGCCCTTCGAGCGTCGTCATGGGTGGCCGATTGCCGCCGCCGAAGGACATGGTGGCGATGATCTCCATCACGCGGGTGATGGTCGCGCTGTCCGCGCCGTGTTCGCCGAGCCAATCACGCACGATGCGCTGCCCGGTCTCCTCGTCTCCGGCAATCTTGTAGTCCGCGACATCGTGCAGTAGCGCGGCCAGCTCGCAGATGAACTCGTCCGCGCCCTCCATGCGCGCGATGACACGGGTGAGGGTTGTCACGCGCTGGATGTGCCACCAGTCATGGCCGCTGGTGTCGCGTTCAAGCTGTCGGCGCGCGAAGTCCGCGGCCTCAGCCAGCAGAGCGGCCTTCTCCATCATGACTCCTCCGGCGCATAGGTAGTGCGATTGCGCTGTTTGTCGGCGTGCCGCTCCAGACCAAGCTGGATCAGCCGGTCGAGCAGCGCGGGGTAGGGAACGCCGGACGCTTCCCATAGTTTGGGGTACATGCTTATCTGCGTGAAGCCGGGCATGGTGTTGACTTCATTGATGTAGACCGACCCGGAGTCCTTCGCCAGGAAGCAGTCTACGCGCGCTAACCCGCTCAGGTCCAGCGCCAGAAACGCCTGTACCGCCATCTGACGCAGTTCGTTTGCGGTCTCATCTGGTATCGCGGCGGGAATGAAGAGGCGGGAAGCGTTGTCAACATACTTTGCGCGATAGTCGTAGAACTCATTACTGGACACGACTTCGCCGACGACGCTGGCGATAGGGTCATCATTGCCAAGGACGCCGACCTCGAGCTCGCGGCAGTTGATTCCTGGCTCAATCAGCGCTTTGCGGTCAAACTCAAGCGCCGTGGCCAGTGCGCCGACGAGCTCCTCGCGTGAGTGGGCCTTGCCGACGCCGACGCTGGACCCCATGTTGGCGGGCTTGACGAAGACCGGGTACGGGAACCGCTGCTCGATGCGGTCGTAGACCACGCCGGGGTCACGCTCGACCTCGGCTCGCCGCGCGATGAGCCAGTCTACGACGGGGAGGCCGGCGGCTTTGAGCACGAGCTTCGCCTTCTCTTTGTCCATGCCGAGCGCGGAGCCGAGCACGCCGCAGCCGGCGTAGGCCACGCCCGCCATCTCCAGCAATCCCTGTAGCGTACCGTCCTCGCCATTGGTGCCGTGCAGTACGGGGATGATGATGTCGAGCGGGCCATCGGGAGCGGTCTCGCGTGTGTCGGCGGGAACGAGCCCGTGTCGTGTGGGGTCGCCCGTGATAGTGACAGCGGTGATCGCGGCGCGCTGCTCGGCGGCGTCTTCCATCCGCGCGCCCGCGACCATCAGGCGCGGATCGGCTCCGGCCAGCCAGCGACCCTCATGCGTGATGCCGATGGGCACAAATTCGTACTTCTCCGGGTCGAGCGCGCCCAGCACGGAGGCCGCGGAGGCGACTGAAACCTCATGTTCGCCGGAGCGCCCGCCAAAGACGACGCCGACGCGCAATTTTCTGGTCATGCTGGGCGATCCTCTCTGCTCGCGGCTAGGACGCGCTTGCGCCCACTGGATACTCAAGCGTTTTGGTTGGCAGCAGCGCCTCGACGGCGGCCAGCTCCTCATCGCTTAGTTCGCTCGGCGTGAGATCGAGGGAGAGCGCAGTGGCGAAGCCGGTGGCCATTGCGTCAGCGGCTTCTGCGAACCCGACGGGGCGGCCCAATGCCTCGCTCAACGTCGTCGCGCGCTCGCGCAAGTGGTTTCTCAGATCGGCGCGGGCCTCCTCGGACTCGAACCAGAGATAGTCGGTCACACGGGCGATGTCGCCGATGAGTGGCAGCGATCCATGCTGGAGCACGCGCCCGGCGGGGCGTGTCTGTGCGCTGCCGATGAGCTTTCGCTGCCCGACGGTGATCTCATACGCCGAGGGAACCTCAAAGCAGGCGGCGCTCAGATTTTGGGTCCCACCCAGCGCGACGGGATTCATCACGGCGGGCGCGCCCAGTAGGGACAGGCCGACGACGAGGCCCTGGCTCAGCTTTCTGTAGGCGTCGAGAATAGCCCCGTCGGCGCGCGGATCATCCGGCCGCACGGCGATACTGTACGTGAGCTCGTCGGTGTGCAGGATGGCCCAGCCGCCCGTTACCCGACGCACGACGCTCACGCCTTCAGCGCGGCAGCGTTCGAGATCTACACCGTTGAGCGGCTGGCGCTTGCCCAGAGACAGGCAGGGCGGCTCCCACATGTAGAAACGCAGAGTCGGCGGCGACGCGCCGGCGGCGACGCGCTCCATCAACACCTCGTCGAGCGCCATGTTCCAGGCGCCTGACTGTGGCGCCGGCTCGATCAGCAGCCGCCACGCGGCGGGCGGATAGTCATGGTAGCCTGTTGGCATTGATGATCCTCTACTTCGCGGGCGATTCACACGCCGGTCATCATGGCGCGGACAGCGGCTCCCACGATCGCGGCGGCGGCGATGGTCATGATGATGATGTCGGCGCGCACCTTCTTCTGGTCGCTGTAGACGAACGCCACCGGAACCGCCGCGAGAACGATCAGTCCGTACACGAAGTGCAGACCCTCTTTCGGGTGCAGCCCCTGGGAGAGCAGCAGCGCGCCCAAGATGGCTTGAAGCACGCCTCCCGCGGCAGTGAGCCACATGAAGAGGCGGAATGTGGAGCGCAGCCAACCGACCTGTCCGAGAGCGGCTTCGTCGCGGCGGGTCACGAAAACGATTCCAAGTCCAGCCAGCAGAAATATACCGCCAAGCACCAGAATGATTGGAGCTACTATCTGATGAAAGTTAATCAGGAACGAACGCACTACCGCCCTCCATCGCGTCTTCACGTCACGCGCCATCGGGGCGCCCGCCGCTGTCTGCACTCGACTATACTGTGCCGCCGGAAGAAGCGCAACCGAGGACAACAGCGCGCGAGTGATCTGGTACAATCGGGAAGGCTGTCTCTGCCCTGGCGCACTTTCCCGCCAAAGCGCCTTCCGACGCGGGGCGCGGTCAAGGCGTCGTTGTGGACTCAGGTGGTCTTACGATCCCGCAGAAAGCGCGAGGAAACGCATCCCCTATGGCAAACACGCATGCCCCGAAGACTACAACTACGCGAGGCCATCTGATCGTCGGGCAATCGGGCGGGGCGACGGCGGTCATCAACGCCGGCCTCGTCGGCGTCGTCCGCGCCGCGCTGGAATCGGACGCGATTGACGACGTGTATGGCATGCGCTACGGGATTCGCGGCGCGCTGAACGATGATCTCCTCGACTTTCGAGGCGTGCCGGCGGGAACGCTCGATGCGCTGCGCACAACGCCATCCGCCGCCCTGGGATCGTGCCGCTACCGGCTGACCGAGGAGGAAGCGGCGCGGGTCGTTGAACGGCTGCGGGCGATGGACGTGCGGTACGTCGCGTACATCGGGGGCAACGATTCGGCGGACACCGCGATCAAACTGACACGGGCGGCGCAGGCGGCGGACTACGAGTTGCGGGTCGTTTGCGTGCCGAAGACGATAGACAATGACCTGCCGGACACG
Source organism: Ktedonobacterales bacterium (assembly GCA_035279925.1). Classification (GTDB taxonomy): domain Bacteria; phylum Chloroflexota; class Ktedonobacteria; order Ktedonobacterales; family JADMIN01; genus DATEGV01. The sequence continues at coordinate 12,466 of DATEGV010000452.1, forward strand.
GATCACTGTCCAGGGTACGGGAGCGCGGCGCGGTTCCTGGCGTTGGCGACGATGGACTCGGCGCTCTGCACGCTCTCCATGCCGGACCACTACCCCGTGAAAATCATCGAGGTGATGGGCCGCGACGCTGGGTGGCTGGTGGCGGCCAGCGCCTTGGGGAAGCGGAGCGAGGACGACGCGCCGCATCTGTTGTATCTGCCGGAGCGGTCACTCTCCGAACAGGAATTCCTGGGCGATGTGCGCGCGGCGCACGAACGGTATGGATACGTGGTGGCCGTGGTGGCGGAGACGGTGCGTGATGAGCATGGCCGCCAGCTTGGCGAGGCGGCGGCGCAAGGGACCGACGCTTTTGGACATAAGCTGCTCGGCGGCGCGGCGCAGTATCTCGTGGAGCTGGTGCGCGGAGAGTTGGGCCTGCGCGCCAGGTTCGACAAGCCCGGCGACCTGCAACGGATGTCGTCGGTGTGCGTCTCCCCCGTGGATCGCGCGGAAGCCGAGCTAGTAGGTCGGGCGGCGGTGGCGGCGTTGCTGCGCGGAGAGAGCGGGAAGATGGTGACGCTGACACGTGTTCCGGGTAACAAATACCAGGTCGAGACGGGACTCACCGACCTCGCGCGCGTGGCCAACCAGCATCGTTCGTTGCCCAGCGAATACATCACGCCGGACGGCCGCGGCGTCACGGAAGCGTTTCGGGCGTACGCGCTCCCGCTGCTGGGCGAGGAGTTGCCGCGCTACTCGCGACTGGTGGCGGTGAAGTAGGCGCGAACGGAGACGTGACACAACAGGAGGGGGTCCACATGCCTGAGCTTGAGCGAGCGATCGTCATCGTGCTGGACGGCGTGGGCGTGGGACACGCGCCGGACGCGGCGGCCTATGGCGACGCGGAGGCGAACTGCCTGACAAATTGCGCGCGGGCCGTTGGTGGTCTGCGCCTGCCCGTTATGGGGAGCCTTGGCCTGGGCAACGTCACTCCCATCGAAGGGACGCCGCCGGTTGTGGACGCGCGCGGCGCGTTCGGTCGGCTGGAGGAGCAATCAGCGGGCAAGGACAGCACCACGGGACATTGGGAGCTGATGGGCGTGACGCTGGACCGGCCGCTGCCAACCTATCCACACGGCTTCCCACCGGAGGTTGTCGCGCGGTTCGAGGCCGCCATCGGCAGAGGCACGTTGGGCAACCGTCCTGCCTCCGGCACGGCGATCATTCAAGAGTTGGGTGAGGAGCATGTGCGCACGGGGAAGCCGATCCTCTACACCTCCGCTGACAGCGTGTTCCAGCTTGCGGCGCATGAGGAGGTCATCCCGCTCGACGAACTGTACGCGATGTGCCGGACCGCGCGCGGCCAGTTGACCGGCGCGAACGCGGTGGGGCGGGTGATCGCGCGGCCGTTCGTCGGCGAACCGGGGCATTTTACGAGGACGGCGCATCGCAAAGACTTTTCGCTGGAACCACCAGGGGAGACGCTGCTCGACCGACTGGTCGCCGCAGGCTACGAGGTCAGCGGTATCGGAAAGATCGAAGACCTGTTCGCTGAGCGTGGCCTCACGCGCTCCAACCACACGGGAACGAATGAGGCCGGGATGGCCGAGGCGCTTGCTGAGCTGCGCCGGCCGTTTCGCGGGCTGCTGTTCGTGAACCTGGTGGACTGTGACCAACTCTATGGGCATCGGCGCGAACCACACGGCTATGCGCGCGGGCTCGAAGAGGTGGACGCCTGGCTGCCCGCTGTCCTGGCTGCGATGCGGCCACAGGACGCCCTCTTCATTACCGGCGACCATGGCACCGACCCGACCTACCAGGGAACTGACCACACCCGCGAGGCGGTTCCGATCCTCGCGGCAGGCAAACTGGTCACGCCGGGCGTTGATCTAGGCGCTCGCCGGTCGTTCGCGGACCTCGGCGCGACGCTCGCCGAAACGTTGGGAGTCGGGACGCTAGCGCATGGAGAGAGCTTCGCCAGCGCGATAGGGCTTGCCTAAGACGCTTCGGCCTCAAACAATGGGAGCTGGGTCCAACCGCGGGTCACGCTCGGGGCAGGCGCGGGAAAACCGCTCAGGCCGACGCCGATGAGCCGCACCGCATGCCCGCTCTCGACGGCTGGCGCGATCTCCCGGCGCAGGATGCGCAGCGCCTCGTCGGTGACGGCAAGTGGATCGTGGGTCGGGGCGGCCAACTGCGTCTGGCGGGTGGCCGTGCGGAAGTCGCTCCATCGAACTTTGAGCGTCACCGTGCGGGCGGGCAACGCGCGCTCGCCGGCCCGCCGCGCGACATCTTCGGCCAATCCTCGGAGTTCGGTCTCCAACCGTACCAGGTCGGCGATGTCGCGCTCGTACGTGCATTCGCGCGAGATGCTCTTGGGCGGCCCGTGGTCGGCCTCAACCGGCCGGTCGTCCTCACCGTTCGCCAGGCGCCAGAGCCAGAGGCCATGCTGCCCCAGGATGCGTCCCACCTCGATTGGCGTCATACTCGCGAGTTGGCCCGCTGTGGTGACGCCGGCGCGTTCGAGGACGCTTCTGGTGCGAGGGCCGACGCCGTGCAGCAGGCCAACGGGCAGTGGGCGGAGAAAGTCGAGCGTGCGCGACGGCGTCACGACGAGACACCCATCGGGCTTCGACAGATCGCTCGCCAGCTTCGTGACCGACTTTGACACGCCTACGCCGACGGAGATGACCAGGCCCGTCTCCAGGCGTACGCGGCGCTTGATCTCGCGCGCGATGGCTTCCGCCGGCCGCCAGGTCTCCTGCGCATTGGGTAGCTCACCATATGCCTCGTCTATCGAGATGCGCTCGCGAACGGTGAAATAGTCGTCGAGGATGGACATGACGGCGCGCGAAAGCTCGCGGTAGCGCGGGAATCGCGGTGGGAGGAAGACGCCGTGCGGGCAGAGCCGGCGCGCCTGCGCGGCCGACATCGCGCTGTGGACGCCGTAGCGCCGGGCGAGGTAGTTGGCCGTGCTCACGACGCCGCGCCGATCCGGGTCGCCGCCGACGATGACGGGTCTGCCGGCCAACGTGGGATCGTCAAGCGCTTCGACCGCGGCGTAGAAGCAATCCAGGTCGCCGTGCATGACGCGCCTGACGGCGGACGCGGGTGGTTTCGACATACTGGCCACCCCCCCGACGACGAATGGTTAGTACAAATGTTCAATCTCTGGCTAGTGTACATCAATGTGGCCGTTTGCGCCAGTGCCAGTTCGGCGCTAGGTAGACGAAACCGTAGGCGCGCTGGTCCGTCTAAAGATTGATAACGGGTCGCGATATTACCGCCTGGAAGCTTAGGTGTGATATACTTTGTGGTGGCCTGGCCTCTCGTAACGAATGGGGCGGCGCGGGCCATCGCAGGCGAGCGGCGGCTGTCCAAGCGCGACGCGCCGGGCGGGTGGATCGTATGTGGTGGCGCGTTTCGGCCGCGGTCGAAGCGACGTGGAAGAGAGTGATCCTCACATGAGTTTTATAACAAAGATGCTCGGCGATCCCAACGAGAAGGAGCTCAAGCGCATCCGGCCAATCGTCGAGCGCATCAACGGACTCGAGGACGAGATGCGCGCCCTCGCTGACGACGATCTGCGCAATATGACGGGTGAGCTCAAGCAGGAGCTTGAGAACGGCGCGACCCTCGACGAGATTCTGCCGGACGCATACGCCGTGGTGCGCGAGGCCAGCCGGCGCGTCCTGGGGCAGCGGCACTACGACGTGCAGCTCATCGGCGGAATCGTGCTCCACGAGGGCAAGATCGCGGAGATGCGCACCGGTGAGGGCAAGACACTGGCCGCGACGCTGCCGTCGTACCTGAACGCGCTGACGGGCAAGGGCGTCCACGTCGTGACGGTCAACGACTATCTGGCCCAGCGCGACAGCGAATGGATGGGGCGCATCCACCAGTTTCTGGGTTTGTCGGTCGGCGTCATCCTGACGACGCAGACGCCACAGAGCCCGCAACGCAAAGCGTCCTACGCCGCGGATATCACGTACG
>DATEGV010000453.1:0-8852 GCA_035279925.1 Ktedonobacterales bacterium
ATCGCCTGCTCGCCGCGCGCCAGCGTGTCATGCAGCGCCGCCAGCAACTGCTCGCTGAGAATACTCGTGTTGCCACTTCGGAGCTCCGCGCGCAGATCAATCACTGTGACGGGGGGTAGCCCGGTGGCGATCAATTGCTCGTCTCGTCGGATGTCCTCATCCCCCCCGCCCCGTCCCCCCACGGAGGGGAAGGGGGAGTCGGAGTTGCAAGGTCCGGGACTGGATTCCCCCTCGCCCCGCAGGGAGAGGGGGACAGGGGGTGAGGACACCTCTGACTCCCCCGCTCCTCGTGGGAGAGGTGGTTGGGGGGTGAGGTCAGCCCCGGCTGGGGCTAGCGGCGCCCGCTGCCGCAGCTCGATCAGCGTATACACCCCACGCCGGGCCAGCGCATACGACTCGACGGAAGGCGTCGCGCTCCCCAGCACGACCGTCGCGCCCGCGAGCGCGCCCAGCCGCGTCGCCACATCGCGCGCGTGATACGTTGGCGTCCGCTCCTGCTTATACGCTGTCTCATGCTCCTCATCCACCACGATCAGCCCCAGCCGCTCGATGGGCGCGAAGAGCGCCGAGCGTGAGCCGAGCGCCACATCCACCTCGCCCGCGCGGATACGTCGCCACTCATGCAGCCGCTCCGCCTCCGTCAGACCGCTGTGCAGCAGCGCCACCCGCCCAGGGAATCGCCCGGCATAGCGTTCCATCGCCTGCGGGGTCAGCGCAATCTCCGGCACCAGGACGAGGCCCCGTTCACCCCGCGCAATCACACCCGCCAGCGCCTGTAGGTAAATCTCCGTCTTGCCGCTGCCCGTAATGCCGTGGAGCAGATACACTCCCCCTGGCCGCCGTGTGTCCGCGCCCTCCGTGGTCGCCGCCGGTTCCCTGCTCTCCAGGATCGCGTTCAGCGCCCGCGTCTGCTCCTCGGAGAGGGTGTGTGGCGTGAATGGAGCCGGCGCGCGTCCGCGCATCGGGTCGTGCCGCGTCTCGATGGAGTCAAGCGCCAGCAGCCCCGCCGCGACGAGTTCGCCCAGCGCGCCCTCGGTGATGCGCGTAATGCGGCGCAGCTCCTCCACGCGCCAGCCGCCCGCCACCGACTCCGCATGATCGCCCGCCAGCACATCCAACGCCGCGAGCTGCCGCAGCAGGCGCTCCGCCTTCCGCTCCTCCGGCTGCGTGGGCCGGCCACGTCGCCCGTGGAGCGTGGGCAGCCCATCCAATTGCGCGCGCGCCTCTTCCCGCCATCGCTCGACGACATCGAGAGGCGCCGTCAGCCGCGCGCGGCGTTCCCGCCGTGATCGCGCGAACCGCTCCGGAAGCTCGACAACCAGCGTCACCGCGCCCCGCCGCCGCAATCCCTCGATGGCCAGCCGCGCGCGTTCACGCCCGAGCGAGCGTTCCACCTGCCCGCGTTCCAGCTTGCCGCGTTCCCGCAATAGACCCAGAACGATGGCTTCGTCGCCAGCGAATTCGCCGGTCGCTCCCACGGCCACCGTAATTTCCGCCGGCCTGAGAACGCTCCGCGCTTCCCGGAGCAGCCCTGGTGGCATCATCAGACGCGCCGCGCTAGCGAGTGGCGCGGTGTAGTAGTCGCTGATCCACTCCGCGAGCGCCCGCTGCGTGGCAGAGAGCGCGGGTTCCGCCAGCAGCACATCACCGATGGCGCGCAACCGATGCTCCGATGGCGTCGCGCTGACGCCCATAACGCTGGCGTCCGCGCTCGCGTCCAGCGACCAGACGATGCCCGGCAGCAGACGCTCGCCAAAGGGGACGGTGACGAGTTGCCCGGCGGCGAGTATGCCCGCGAGGCGTTCCGGCGTGGTGTACGTGTAGGCGGAGGGAGCGCGTGTCGCGCCGGTCGCGGCGTGTGGTATCACGATCTCCGCCAGCATCACGCGCCTCGTTCCCCTGCCGCGGACCACGCCGTTCACGCCGCCCCATGCGCTTTTTCGCCCAGACGCATTCTATCAAATCTGCCCGGACTGTAGAGGTCCTATATGGCCGCGACTGACGTTAGCGCACGCCCGTCTGGCTCTCGGCCTCCCGCTCCTCGCGGCGTCGGGCGCGCCGGTCGCCACTCGTGGGGAAGCGGGTGATGGCGTGTGGGCGCGACGTGGACGAAACCTGGCCCAGCACCCGCCGCCAGGCCGCTGACGTGGTCGGTGGCGGCGCGGGCGGCTCGATGACCACCAGCGGCGGATCGGCGCGCATGAGCGTCGTCGGGATGTCCTGCGGCGCGGCCCGGTATCCTTCCCGGAACGAGGCGATCTCCGCGCCGACGATAATGAAGCAGGAGTACGCGAAGAAGAACACCAGCACGACCAGCGCGAAACCCGCGATGGAGCCGAAGTGGTCGGGATGCAACACATCATGCACGTAGAGCGGGAACAACAGCAGGTACAACTGCGAGAGCACCGCGCTGACCAGCGCGCCCGGCCAGCAGGCGCGCAGCGAATTGCCGCCCGGCGTCACCCACATGTAGACCAGCAGAAACAGCGCGAAGTTTGCCGCCAGCCCCGCCCCCAGGCCGAGCGTCGAGATCAGTGGATTGTTGCCGAGCGGGTGCGCGTGCTCCGCGTTGGCGCGAATCGTCTCCGTCGCGATGCCAACCTGCGGCACCACCGCCGCCGATGCGATAATGATCGGCAGTGCGATCGTGAAGAGCAACAGCATCGCTAGAGCGACGCGGTTCTGTGCGAAGAACCGCCGCTGCTCGCGCCGGAAGATCACGCAGAGCGCGCTTTCAAGCACCACAAAGAAGCGCGTGCCTTCCCAGAGAATGACCGGCAGCGCGAGGAGCAGCGCGATTGCGGGCGCGTGCTGTAAACTGCGTTCAAAGGAGATGATTGCGTTGCTGGTGATGCGGTCTGGCAACACGCGGTCAATCTGACGAGCGGTGAGCCGCAGCGTCGTTTCGTTGGTGAGCTGCAGCACCAACGCGAAAATCACGAGGATCAAGCCAGCGACCGAAAACAGCATCTGGATACAGGCGTAGGCAAGAATACGGGCGAGATTCCAGCCCCAGTCCCGGTCGAACTTGCGCCCCAAATCTTGGAGCATACGGTTGGTCCCCTTCTTGGCGACGACTCTTGGCCCTTAGCATAACAGAAAGCGGCGGCGTGTGCGGCCGCGTTCTTGAAAAGTCTTAGTAAATTCTTAGCTGACACCTCATTCTTGCTTGGAGGGTCAACGCCGACCATGACCGACGCCGCCATCCGGAGGTCCGAGGGCGAGCCAACCGCGACGACGCTCGCGCGCCTGAGTGTTCCGTTCGACCAAGTATACGATGCAGAGCCTATGCCGGCAGGACTTTCGAGCGCACGCTTGTGGCGGCTGACGCTGCGCGAGCAAGCGCCCTCCGGCGCCGCCCACTATCGCCGGCGCGTCCTCAAGGCCATCGCCCCTGCCCACGACTGGCTTTCAGTGGCCTCCGGCGACCGCCGCGCGCGTGAGATTCAGCTCTGGACCTCCGGCGTCGCGCGCGACATTCCGCGCGCCATCGAGACAGGCGTGCTCGCGTACACCCTTAATACGAGCGGCGGTTGTGCTTTGTTCATGCGCGACGAATCGGCCTATCTCAGCCGTTCGCCGCTGCGCCCGCCGCCCGGTCATCTCCCCCACGCGATCTCCCGCCTGCTGGACGCGCTTGCTCGGTTGCACGCCCGCTTCTGGATGGATCCACGTCTGCGCGACCCCGCGCTTGGCCTGATGTCCGGCCGCGATGCGCTGCTGCTGGCCGCGCCCGCGATGATTGCCGAGCGACTGCGCGCGGGTGACATGAACCCCTATCTGCCGCTCGCCGCCACCGGCTGGCAGGCGTTCTTCGCGCTCAGCGCGCCCCCAGCCGCCGCGACCCTGCGCGCGGTCTTCGCGGACCCGGCTGCCGTGATTGCCGCGATTGACACGCTTCCGTATACCCTCGTCCATGGCGACGTTTGGGGGCCGAATCTTGGCTGGCTCCCGCCCACGCGCTCGACGCCCACAACGGGGCATCGCGTCGTGCTGCTGGATTGGGCGCTGGCGATGGCCGCCCCCTGCGCCTACGATCCCCTCTGGCTCTGCGGAACCTGGCACGCGCTCGACCCCAGACGCATCCTCGCGGCGTATCGCGCCCGGCTCACGCGCCATCTCGCCGCCCGTGGCGTACCACTCGCCCCCGCCACCTGGCGCACACTTGTTGACGCCGCGTACCTACGTACCACGCTGACCTGTGGTGAGGCGCTGGGACGCGCCGCCGCCGAGGCGCCTAACGGGGCCGCGCGTCGTCGTGCGGAATCGCGCGTGCGCTGGTGGGCCACTCGCGCCGCACTCGCCGCCGAGCGCCTTGGGTAAATCTCACCCCGGCGCTGGCGCGCCACCCCTCTCCCACAGGAAAGAAGACCGTAGCCCGACGGTCGCGGCGCTGGCTCCCCTTCCCTCCGCAGGGGGAAGGGGCGGGGGGGATGAGGCAACCTGGCTCCCCCTCTCCTGTGGGAGAGGGGGCCGGGGGTGAAGTGAGGACCCCGCCGGGCCCTACGCGACGTGTTCGCGTAGATACTTGAGGACGTGCTGATCAATGCGCGCGTCATCGGGATCGCGCGTCATGCGCTCCTCAAGATTCTCGCGCCCACAGTAGCGCGCCAGCGCCGCGTGCGTCGCCTGGTCATAGACTCCGCTGATCGTCCCGGTGTAGTCGCCTGTCCGCCCCAGTAGTTGCTGGATTTCGCCGGCCAGCGCCGCGTCAATCGCGATCATATCCTCCGGTTGCGGCTTCAGGAAAAGCAGTTCGTACAGCGCGACCAGCCGCGCCAGCTCCTCGATGGGATGCGGGTGATCGTCAACCCGCAGATCCATCAAGCGGTCATTGAAGCCACCGTAGCCGCCGCCCGCGCGCACCACCAGCAGCGCCGCCGACTGTTGCCCGCGACTGTCGCCGCCCGCACGCTGGCCCGCCGCCAACGCCTCCACCAGCCGGCGCCACAGCGTCCCTCGCGTCTGCTGGAACGTCTCCGCCAGCGCCGTCACCGTCTCCTCGCCGACGAGGATGTTGCCCTGCGCCGCGAAGTTCGTGCCCGCGACGCCCCCCGCCCAATGCATGCACTCGGAGCCGGTATAGGTCGCCGAGCGCCCATCGGCCCCCACGATGCCCACCTGCCGTTGGTCGGCGTGATCGTCTACGCCCGTCAGCCGCGCCAGTGTGTCCTGCGCCGATTTACCGGAGGCGAGTAGCTCCAGCCCGCGCGGCCCATACGCCGTGTTCGCCCACGATTGCGTCGCGATCGCGCCAACACCTGCCCGCGCCCACGGCACCACCGCGCCCACCGCCAGAAACTTCGATTGCACGGCGACGCCGAGATCGCCCGTCGCTGGGTCGCGGCCGACGATGGAGAACGTGTTGACGCGGCGTTCGATGCGGTCCGAGTGGGCAGGCATTGTTCGGTATACCCTCTCTCTCACGGTAGTTGGCCGCCATCCAATGTATGCGCGTGGCCGCGTTATGGCCGGATACGCTCGCAGACCGCCACGCACTCGATGTGCGACGTGAACGGGAACATGTCCACCGGCTGCACGCTGACGAGCCGGTAGCCGTCCGCGCAGATGAGGTGTAGGTCGCGCGCCAGCGTGGACGGGTCGCACGAGATATACGCGAGGCACCGTGGGCCAAGCTGCTTGATCTCCGCCAGAGCGCGCGGATGGCAGCCGGCGCGGGGCGGATCCACCAGCGCGATATCCACCCGCTCGTTCTGTCGCCGCAGTACCCCGAGCGCCCGCTCCAGCACCCCCTCCGTCACCGTCACATTGGAGACGCTGTTGAGCGATGCGCTGGCTCGCGCGTCCGCTACCGCGCTGGGCTGCGACTCGATGGCGCGCACATGTGTCACATGGTCCGCCAACAGCAGCGAGAAGAGACCCGCCCCGCTATACCCATCCAGCGCCCAATCCGACCGGCGCGGGCGCAACGCGGAGATCGCCAGCTGCGCCAGTACCGGCGTCTGCGAGGCGTTCACCTGGAAGAATGACCCGGCGGAGATGCGAAACGTGCGATTGAGCACGCGCTCGTAGACGAAATCCTGCCCAACTACGACGCGCCCGCGACCACCCGGCAGGCCAAGCGTCACCACCCCGACCAGGCCATCCACCGCCGCGCAGAGCGCCTCGCCCAGCGCCTGCGGCCCGCCGTCGGCGTCTACCGCGCCGCCCGGCCGTGTCTCGATCGCCAGCAGCCCTATGTTCGGCGCGTTCCGGCCGCCCGATTGTCCTGGGCCGCCGCCGTTCACCGCGACCCGCAGCGTAAAGCGTTCGGCGTAATCGCCCGCGGACGCGCCCCATCGCGCGCGCATCCACTCGCGCACGCCCTGGTACAGCTCGTCGAGCGCGGGGTGGACCAGCGGACACGACGGCATATCCAGCACATCGTGGCTGCCCGCCCGGCGAAAGCCAATCGCGCCATCCACGCCGATGGCAAACTGCGCCACCGTGCGGTAACGCCAGGGGTCAGCCCCCGCCGGCATCCCGATCGTTGGCTGCACGATCGGGTTGGCGAAGTGGCCCACACGCATCAGCAGTTGCCGCGTGATGCGCGTCTTCCACTGCACCTGCGCCGCATACGCCAGGTGCTGCCATTGGAACCCGCCGGACTCTCCCAGCTCCGGGTAGCGCGCCTCGATGCGATCCGGCGAGGCGCGCAGCACCTCGACGAGCGTTGCCCGCGCGTAGTTGCTGCGTTCGCGTGTCAAACGCGCGCGTACAAGCTCGCCCGGCAGCCCACCCGCGACGAAGACCGCCCGCCCCTCGAAACGACCAACCGCGTCGCCCCCATAGGCGAGGTCGTTCAATTCCACCTCGATGAGCGCGTCGTCGTCCGCCGCGTCCACAGCCGGCATGGAGAGCCGGTCGTCCGCGGTGGTGGAGTCGGTTGTCGTGTCTTGTGGGTCCGTGGAATCCAACCTCTTCCCTGTCCATGGGCCGCTTGCGTGCTTGACAATCCTGCCGCGAGCGTCAATGGTAGCCTGCATTGAGATGATACCATAGTATCCGAAAACATGGACTGTTATGCCACATGCTGACGGTCTGTCAGGCGCAGCCTGACGGGGTGAACTACAACACCCGCTCTCCCCTTGCTGAAAGCGTCAGGGACCACTTTGGTGATGATGTTGTACGCGCCATTGACATCCGCGTTGACCTGCTTGCCGATGGCAGTCTGGAAGAGGCCACGCTTGACCCGCTTGCCCACATAGACCGCGTGATGTCCAATCACCTCGCCATCCAAGAAGCTACACTTGCTGGTGTAGCTTTCTTCGGTGCGATGGACCGTGACGCCGACCAAAGCGGCTTTGTACTCGAGCATGGCGATGAAGCGCGCATGGGGAATCTGCACAAAACTTTGATTCGTGCGCTTGCCGAGGTTGGAGTGCTGCTTCCATCCGTCGTTCTTGCCGATGACCAGTGTGCCGATCTGGTGCTGGACCAACATCTCGATGATGCGGCGGCTGGCATTGTGCAGATAGTAGTTGATCTGCCGGTTGCGCTTATCGGCCAGGAGGTCGAGGCGGCGCGAGGTGTGATGTCCATTAGGCAGCTGAGCTTGATAGTGGGCGCGGCGTTGGTTGTACCACTGGTTCAACGCTTTGAGCGGGCGACCGTTAACCAGAAGCGGCGTGAAGCCGGGGTGGTTTGATGTTATCGTCGCTAGATTGTTGATGCCCAGGTCAACGCCAGCTACGAGCGTGGGATCAAGGTCTGCTGGCCTCACGTCAGCTTCATAGATCACCTCCACGGTATAATGGGTGGCATGCGGGACGATCCGCACCTGTTGGGGATGCGGTTGTTGCGTTGCGATGCGAGCGGCCACCCCGGAACAGACAATAAACCCGTCCCGGAGCGCTACTTTACTAATGGCCTGTTCGGTGTAGGTCAGCAGATTTCGCCCCTGTTTCTCCAGATATTTCGGCAATTTGGGATGGCCCAGGAACTTGGCGGGGTTCGCGCGATAGGCCACAACTGCCGCGCGGTAGCTGCTCCAGGCAAAGCAGACCTGCTTCAGGACCCATTGAGCAACTTTCGCGGGGAGCGCCTTGTAGGCGTCGGTAGGTTGCAGCAGTGTATCCAAATCACCGTAGGCCATGATGGTCTGATCCGCGATGAACTGCTGACGCATCTGATAGAGCGTGGCGTTGTAGAGGTTCTTGCTGGCAAAGGCGGCGGCGTCGAGGGCGGCAAAGCGCGAATCAGCGCGATCAATCCGGTGCTGTTCCACCAGGCGCATGCTGATCCTCACTAGGCTACGAAAGTCAATATATGGCGTTAAGTCCTAGCGGCGTTTATCATACCATAACCGGCGGCTAGGCAGACCAGCGCCGATGGGAGCGCCGTGGTGTCGTCAGCAACGCCACCGTCGCCGCGCCCAGGCCCGCGCAGCCAACGAGCAGCCAGATCACTCCCCCAACGCATGGGATGGATTCGGCTACCGTCACCAGCCACACCCCCACGAGCGTCGCCGGCACAATGCCGCGTTGTTGCCGCGACACGACGCGCAATACACCGTCGCCAAGCGCGTAGCCGACCGCCACTGTGCCCATCAGCCAGAGCAACCACACCGCGACGAGCAGCGCCAGCGCGGCGGGGATACCAATACACGTCACAATCAGCACAACCGTCGCCACCATCGCCGCCATGAGCGTCGCGCCGCCCGCCAGCGCGGACCCAACGAAGCGCCGTCGCGCAATCCGCCCGACGCGCCCCAATCGCTCCGGAAAGAACCCCGCGATGAGGGCGGCGGCCAGCGTCCAGAGCAAGACGCTCCAGAGCGGAAAGCGATAGCCGGTGGCCGAGGCGAACGAGTTCCAGGGCAAGATGGACAGCGAGAGCCGCGCGTCGCGCAC
>DATEGV010000454.1:0-5654 GCA_035279925.1 Ktedonobacterales bacterium
GGTCGCTGGCCGCAATCGTGTGGATGGGACTCCCGATGATCTGCGCGCCCTCGATCTTCCTGCCATCTTCCTCGGCAAGAAAGGAGAGAATGTTCCAGACGTCGCGAAAGCCGCTGAAGCGTAGCCCGTCGCGTGGCAGAAGCAGCGGCCGGCGCACCCGCCACCCGGTTGGTGGCAATTGGATCCCTCCTCGGCTCATAACGTCCAGTGCCGGTGGAAGGCGCCTCGCATGACGCGCTGATCGTACACTGGTATTCTCGGGAGGTCTCAGCAATGCGTAAACATGTCGCGTGGTATTCCGCGATACTGCTCGCCATCACACTCTTCGTGAGCGCGTGTGGCTCCGCGAAGGGCGGCAACGGGCCGATCACCGTGGGCGAGTTGTTTCCGATGACTGGTCGCGAGCCGTACGTCGGCCAGTGGTTCCTACATGGCGCCAAGGTAGCCATCGCGAACATCAACGCGAACGGTGGCTGCGGTGGTCATCAGATCAACCCGAAGCTTGCCGATACCGGCGGTGACGCGGTGGACGCGGTGACGGCTCTCAAGCAGCTCCAGCTCTCCAGCCCGACGTTCGTACTCGGCCCATCCTCCCTCGAGATCGAGGGTGTCATCAATCAGTTCGATCCGAACAACCTGCCTGACTTCGTCGAAGGCGGCACGACGCAGCTCGACCACATGACGAACAAGTACGTCTATCGCACGACGCCGTCCGACTCGACGCTCGCCTACGGTATGGCGCACTACGCCATTGACAAGGGCCTCACCAAGGCGGCCCTGTTCTTCGAGTCTACGTCAAACGCCGCTGGCGTGGTGGATCCGCTGGTCAAGTCGTACACCGCTCATGGCGGCACGATTACCGATCAGGAGCTCGTCACACCGCACCAGAGCTCGTACCGCTCAGAGGTCGAGAAGCTCTTCGCCGGCAATCCGCAAGCGGTCTTCTTCCAGACCGACCCGCAGACGGCCAGCACGTTATTCCAGGATATCATCCAGCTCGGCCACATGAACGTTCCGTTCATCTCCACCGATGGCGGCGCCGACGTCGCCCTGGCCAAGGCCATGGGTCTCCAGTATGCGTCCAAGTGGATGACTGGCATGAACGGCTCGCCGCCAGCCGGCCCTGCCTGGTCCTACTTCACCCAGCAGTACCAGCAGGTGTGGGGCACCGACAAGCCGGTCGCGCTCTCGCAGAACACGTATGACTCCACCATCATCGCGTGCTTGGCCATCACGAAGGCCGGCACGACAGACCCGAAGGTCTGGATCAACGATGTGACGAAGGTCGCCGAAGGCAATGGTGTCAAGGTATACAACTACGCTGACGGCGTCGCCCAGTTGAAGGCCGGCCACGACATCAACTTCGAAGGCGCCTCCGGTCACGACGACTACAACCAGTACCACAACGTCGCGGGGAGCTGGGACGTCGTCCAGTTCGACGCGACAGGCAACACGCTTTCGACGGTCGCGACGATCAGCGAGGAGCAGATCGCGGCGTGGTCCGTATAAGCTGAGTTCGTCACTGTAGTTCATCCACCGGCGCGGGCGTGCTGGCCACCAGCCATTCGTCCGTGCCGGCCAGCGTATGGGCCGGCGACGCGCTGTTTGCGCGCCGGCTCACCAGTGTATCCAACACCGATTCCCCGTAATCACACTCTCCACCATCCCCATTCGGGCAGGAGATACTCGCTATGGCGCCGGAAGATCGCGACTCCGACACCCCACGTAGGGACGATTCCGCGCGGACAGCGCCGCTCGCCGGGGTGCGGGTGGTTGAGTTCGGCTCCTTCGTGGCCGCGCCGACTACAACCCGCATCCTCGCGGACTTCGGCGCCGAGGTCATCAAGGTCGAGCCGCCCGGCAGCGGCGACGAGCTGCGCCAGTGGGGTGAGATGATCCCCACGCGCGACGGCGCCCTCTCGGCATGGTGGCTCTTTGTGGCGCGTAATAAGCGCCTCATCACGCTGAATCTGCGCGATCCACGCGGACAGGCGCTCGCGCTGCGGCTGATCGCCAAGAGCGACATCGTCGTCGAAAACTTCCGCCCTGGCCGTATGGAGGGCTGGAACCTGGGCTACGAACAGATGCGCGCCGTCAATCCGCGCGTCGTGCTCGTCCGCATCTCCGGCTATGGGCAGACGGGACCGTATCGGGAGCGCGCGGGCTATGGCAACGTCAGCGAATCTATGGGTGGCCTGCGCTACGTGACGGGCTTTCCCGACCGGCCGCCCGTCCGCGTCGGCGTCAGCCTCGGCGACACGCTGGCCGCGCAGCAAGCCGCGTTTGGCGCGCTGCTGGCGCTGCGAGTGGCGGAACACACCGGCAAGGGGCAGGTGGTGGACGTCGCCATCACAGAGGCAGTCTTCGCCGTCACTGAGGGTATGCTCACCGAATACGCCCACAAGGAAGTCGTGCGCGAGCGGACGGGCAACAAGCTCTTGCGGGCGGCGCCCTCGAATGTCTACGCCACCGGCGACGGCAAATGGCTTGCCATTGGCGGCAACGGCGAAAATGTCTTCCGCCGGTTCACGCAGGCGCTCGGCGCGCCGGAGCTGGCGCAAGACCCCCGCTTCATGGACAATCGGGCGCGTGTCGCGCATCACGACGAGCTTGACGACATCATCTCCGAATGGACCGGCGCGCGCACCCTCGCGGAGGCGCGCGAGATTCTCGACGAGGCTGGCGTGCCCGCTGGTCCCGTGATGAGCATCGCCGACATCGCCGACGATCCCCAGTATCAGGCGCGCGGCATGATCGCGCGCACCCCCGACGAGCGCATGGAGGCCGGTGAGGTCGTCCTGCCGGGCATCGTCCCACGCCTCAGCGCGACGCCAGGCGCCATCTCCCATTCAGGGGGAGACCTTGGCGCGGACACCGCCTCAGTGATGACGGATCTCCTGGGCCTGGAGGGCGACGAACTAGACCGGCTCGTGGATGCGCGCGTCGTTGGCGCGGAGGCGCGTCGTGCGACCGCGAGCGAGAGCGCCGTTCCTGGGGCCGACGCGAATCGGATGGGTCAGCAGACATGACGCGCACGCCATCTCCCGGTCGCCGGCTGCGTGACGCGATGGCGACGGAACGACCCTTGCAGGCGGCCGGCGCGGTCAACGCCTACTGCGCGATGCTGGCCGAACACGCGGGCTTCCGCGCACTGTACCTCTCCGGCGCGGGCGTGGCCAACGCCTCGCTCGGGCTGCCAGACCTGGGCATCTCGACGCTGGCCGATGTGCTGGAGGACGTGCGCCGCATCACCCGCGCGACCGCGCTGCCGTTGATCGTGGATATGGACACTGGCTGGGGCGGCGCCTTCAACATCGAGCGCGCGAATCGTGACCTGATCGCCGCCGGGGCCGCGGGCGTCCACATCGAAGACCAGGTGCAGACCAAACGCTGCGGGCACCGTCCCAACAAGGCGATTGTCTCGACGGAGGAGATGGTGGACCGTGTGACCGCGGCGGTGAACGCGCGCACGGACCCGGATTTCGTCATCATCGCGCGCACCGACGCCCTGGCCCGCGAGGGTATGGACGGCGCCATCGAGCGGGCGCGGCGCTACGTCGCGGCGGGAGCCGACGTGCTCTTTCCCGAGGCGCTGACAGAGCTGAGTCAGTACGACGCCTTTGCCCGCGCCACCGGCGCGCCCATCCTGGCGAACATCACCGAGTTCGGCCTGACACCGCTCTTCACCGTATCAGAGCTGGCAAGCGCGGGTGTCTCGCTGGTGATCTATCCCCTCTCGGCGTTCCGCGCGATGAGCGCCGCCGCGCTGCGCGTCTATGAGACATTGCGCCGTGAAGGCACGCAGGCCAGCGTTGTCGCGACGATGCAGACCCGGCGCGAGCTGTATGACATCCTGGGATACGACGATTTCGAGCGGAGACTGGACGCGCTACTGGCGCGCGAGGGCGCCTCCGCTGACGACCAGTGAGGAGTGTATCTGTGTCGCATGACTCGTCGAATCCGCAACCGGATGACGTACTGCTTGCCATCGCGCGCTACGCGATCGAAGGCGAAATCACCAGCGCCGAGGCGTACACGACGGCGCATCACTCGCTGCTGGACGCGCTCGGCTGCGGGCTGCTCGCGCTGCGCTACCCCGAATGCGCGAAGCTGCTCGGCCCCATCGTGCCGGGAACCGTTGTTCCTCACGGCGCGCGTGTTCCGGGCACAGCCCACGTTCTGGACCCCGTGCAGGCGGCGTTCAACATCGGCGTGATGAATCGCTGGCTCGACTATAACGACGCCTGGCTGGCCGCTGAGTGGGGACACCCGTCGGATAACATGGCCGGCATCCTCGCCGTCGCCGACTGGCTCAGCCGCAGCCGTATCGCGCGCGGAGAGCCGCCGTTGGTCATGCGTGACGTGCTGACCGCGGCCATCAAGGCGCACGAGATTCAGGGTGTGCTTGCCCTGGAGAACAGCTTCAATCGGGTGGGGCTGGACCATGTGCTGCTGGTGCGCGTGGCGACCGCGGCGGTGGTGACGGGCATGCTGGGCGGCGATATGGACGACGCGCTCTCGGCCGTCTCGAACGCGTGGCTGGACGGCGGGGCGCTGCGCGCGTACCGGCACGCGCCGAACACGGGCTCACGCAAGTCGTGGGCGGCGGGCGACGCGACCAGTCGTGGCGTGCGGCTGGCGTTGCTGGCGCTCGCGGGGGAGATGGGCTATCCCACGGCGTTGACCGCGCGGACGTGGGGCTTCTACGACGCGCTCTTCCACGGTGAGCCATTTAAGCTGAGTCGCCCGTTCGGCTCCTATGTGATGGAGAACGTGCTCTTCAAGGTCTCCTACCCCGCTGAGTTTCACGCGCAGACCGCCGCCGAGTGCGCCGTGGCGCTGCATCCGTCGGTCGTCGGGCGGCTGGACGAGATCGAGCGCGTCGCCATCACGACGCAGGAGTCCGCCGTGCGCATCATCGCGAAGACGGGGCCGCTGCGCAACCCCGCCGACCGCGATCACTGCATCCAGTACATCGTCGCCGTGGCGCTGCTGAACGGCGATCTGAGCGCCGACGACTATGAGGACGAGGTGGCGACCGACCCACGCATTGACGCCTTGCGCGCGAAGACCACCGTCACGGAAGACGCCGGCTACAGCGCCGATTACCTCGACCCGGAGAAGCGCTCAGTCGCCAACGCCGTGCAGGTCTTCTTCGAGGATGGCTCGGCCACCGAGAAGATCGCCATCGAGTATCCGTTGGGTCACCGGGTCCGCCGCGCGGAGGCGACGCAGTCGCTCGAACGCAAATTCGCGTCGAACATCGCGACCCGCCTGCCCGCTCGTCGCTGCGCCGCGCTGATCGCGTTGTGGCGCGACCCGGAACGGCTGGCGCGACTCCCCGTTCACGCGTTCATGGACCTGCTCGCGCTGTAGGGTGGGCGAATCCTACCTACCCCTCTCCGCTGCGCCCGCACGCCTGCGCGGCACGGCATTGACGCATCTTTGAGCGAACCATTGCTGGCGTACTCGCACGTGTGTATACTGCGTGTATTCGCACTGCGATGGAAGGGGCGTCGCGCATGGCTCGTCTGGAAGATCTCACCCGTGGAGCAACACTGAAGGGCATCTTGCCTGACGCGCTGGTCACCGTCGTGGATGTCCAGTGGCACGGCGACATGGCTGTCACTCTCACATACAAGGACGCCGGCGGC
>DATEGV010000455.1:0-3550 GCA_035279925.1 Ktedonobacterales bacterium
CCTTCCCCGTCTTCTTATACTCGTCCAAAACGCGCGTGACCAGCCGGTGCGCGTTGGCCTTCTCCGCGTAGTTTAGCACGACCGCGTTGGCTTCCCCCGGCGGGACGACTTCATTGGTGAAGGTGACCACCGCGTCGGCGCGCACCCGCTCCTGGACGCCGCCGGGAATATCGTACGACACCTCGGCCTGCGCGATGCGAAACGTCCCCGCTGGCTTCGGCTCAACCATCAGCTCCAGCAGCACGGCCTGCGGCGAGCCGCGCTCCAGATCGCCGATGGTGACGACAGCCTCGCGGTCGGAGAGGGTGTCGCGGGGGAGCTCGCTGATGAGCGGCAGCACTTTGACGTTGCGCTTGGGAGTCACGCCCGCCGGCAGGCGCACGGTCAACACCACATTGCGGACGCTGACGCTGACCGCGCTCTGAAGCTGGCGCTCGAAGAGGGCGAGCGCGTCGTCGGCGCGGCGAATGAACTCTGCCGGCATGCCGCTGCTCCGCTGGCCGATGTTGTCAAGCAGATCCTCATCCCAGTCCGCGCCGATGCCCAGTGGATGGATGCCGATACCCGCCGCGCCCGCGTCATCGGCGATGCGGCGGCAGCGATCGGCGTCGCCGTAGGTGACACCATCCGTCAACAGGATCATGCGGCTAACCGTGCCGGCCGAAGCGTATTTGCGCAACTCCGTAAGGCCGACGTTCATACCGAGGGACATCGCGGTGCCGCCGCCGTCCTTGATGCCATCCACGAGCTTTGCCAGGCCCGCTTTGTCGCTGGCCGGCTGCGCGCCCACCACAACGCGCACGTTGTCGTCGAAGATGACGACCGAGACGATATCGGTCGGCGCCAGTTGGTTGATGACGATCTTGACGGCCTCTTTGACGGCGGCCAGCTTGGCGCCCTTCATGGAGCCGGAATGATCGAGCACCAGCGCCAGATTCAGCGGCATGCGCGTCTGCGTGGCGGTCGCGCTGGGCTGCGCCTCGACAAGTACATAGGCAAGCTGGCTCGCGCCGGTGATGGTCATGCGCTCGCGCCCCACCTGGCAGGTCAGTGTTACATCTCCGGGCATCGCCGGTGGCTCCTTTCGCTGGGCGCGCCGTCCATGCTCTACCGGCCGGATCGCCACCCGTGGATTGTTCGTCACACCCCTGTACGCACGCGCCGCGCCTCGTGTTGCGCGACGAGACTGCGCGCCCGGCGCCACGTCGTCACTACGCGCTCATATCTATGAGCACGCAGGAGATGTTGTCCTCGCCGCCGTTCTCGTTCGCCGCGTGTATCAGCGCGTCGCACGCCGCGTGCGGAGCCACCGTCTGCGTGAGGATGTCGCGCATCTGCTCGTCATGAGCCATTTCCCAAAGGCCGTCCGAGCAGAGCAGCAGGCGCATCCCCGGCTTGAGCTTCTGGACGAAGAGATCCATCGCCATGTTCGGATCATCGCCCAGGCTGCGAAAAATCTGATTGCGCTTGGGATGGGTGTAGCGTTCCTCCTGAGTGACAAGCCCGCTCTGGATCAACTGCTCGACGAGCGAGTGATCCGTCGTGAGGCGGCGCAGGTCTTCGCCATCGAAGACATAGGCCCGGCTGTCGCCGACATTGACGATGAACGCGGTGTCACCGCAGACGAGCGCGGCCACCAGCGTCGAACCCATGTCACCGCCGGTCTGCTGGTTCTCGGCGCAGAGTTTCGCGTTGGCGGCGCGCGCCGCCTCAAGAAGCGCCTGGTCCAGCCCGGACTCGCCTTCCAGCGCGCTCGGCGGCAGCGTCGTGAAGGGCGTCGCCACCGATTTCACGATCTGCTCGGCGATGGTCTTGGCCACCAACCGGCTCGCGTCCTGCCCGTTGGCGTGGCCGCCCAGCCCGTCCGCCACAAGCCCCAGCGCCAGTGGCAGCGTGCGCGAGTCGTACCCCAGCGTCACCACAAGCGCCGCGACGCTATCCTCATTGTGCTCACCCACGCGCGTCCGGCCCACGTCGGTGGCCGTAGCGACCACGACGCGCGCGCCAAGTGGGAACGCCGGCGGCTCGATCACACGCGGTACGACGCGATACGCGCGTTTGCCCTGGGTGAACTCACGCGCGTCCTCACCGCTGGCGGTATCGTCCGTGGTCTCCGGTTCGCCATCCGTCGCGGTCGCCTCGTCCGTCACGGGTGCGGCGGGCGCGTCAGCCGCGCTCGTCTCCGGCCCGGCGGCGTCCGCATCCGCCTCGCTGTCTCCATCACTGGCTGCATCGCTGGCGGTATCATCATCGGCGGGAAGCATACGTTCGGTCATCACGTACTCGCGGGCCAGCATGTCGGCGCCGCAGCTCTGGCAGTACTGATCGCGCGCCGCCTCGACGCCGTTGGACTTGCCACAGGACCAGCAGCGTTCGTAGCCCTGCAAGTCGGCCACGATGTACTGGTTCTCGCCGTCGCTCATTTCAGTCTGCGGCGAGAGCAGCCGCTCGACGCGATAGCGCCCGCCGACGATGATGTTGGGCGGCAGCGGCCAGGGCATGGCGTCGTCGGGTCCGGAGCCAGGGCCGAACGGGAAGTCGTCGCCTTCGGCAGTCGCATGCGCCAGCGCGTCCATGGGAGGCATCTCGAACTGGACGACCACCGGCTCCGCTGTGGGTGAGACGCCGTTGGCGGTCGCGTGTTGCGCGCTCTGCTCGGCGGTGTCCGCGCTCGCCCAATCGAAGGGCGCGGCGTTCGGCTGGACGGATGCTTCGCTTTGACTCGTCGCCGGGTCGTCGGTGGGATTGACGAGAAAGTCGCGCAGTCCCGCGTCTGGAATGCGCTCCTCCGCAGGCGAAGAGGCGCTATTCACGGGCACGGTCTCCGCGGAGCGGGGTAGGATGCTCGTCGAGATCTGCCCTGACGGTGGCGTTCCTTCGGCGCTGGCCTGCGCGTCGTCATTGGGACGGGGAACACGTGGAGGCCGTTTCGCCCGGTTGCCGCTGTCGTCGGTCTCCGCGCTGGCGGGCGGCTGCGTCTGGCCGGGATCACCCTCCGGCTGGCGCGCACCGCAGACGTTGCAGAAACGCGCGCCGGGTCGTAGCTCGGCCTTGCAATTCACGCACAACACTATACTGCCCTCCCTCCACATCGAGACGAACGCGGCGGCGCCCGTCGAAACACATCGCGCAACGGCGGATTACATATGCTTGAGAAGCTCGCGCGCCTCGGTGTTCTGGGTATCGAGCGCGACGGCCTTGCGCAGCGCGGCGCGGGCGGGTCCACGCTGGCCGATAGCATTGTAGCAGACACCGAGCGCGGTCTGCGCCTCCGCGTTCTCCGGATCGAGGCGCACGGCCGGCTCCAAGGCGTGGATCGCGGCGGCGAAGTTGCGCTGCGCCAGGTAGACGCGGCCAAGCTCGAGCTGCGCCTCGGCAAGCGTCGAGTCGGCGGCGATGGCCTGCTGGAAGCTGTCTATCGCGTTCTGCCACTGCTTGCGCGCCACCGCGATACGTCCACGCGCCACCAGGGCGCGGGCGTCGTTCGGGCGCAGGCGCAGCGTCTCCTCCACCTCACCCTCCGCCTGGGCAAACTGCCCAAGTTCAATGC
>DATEGV010000456.1:0-5177 GCA_035279925.1 Ktedonobacterales bacterium
TGGCGCGTACGCGCTCGCGGCGCACGTTGTGGGTGTGCGGCCAGGCTACAACGTGAGCGTCTCGCCCGCGCTCGCCGTCTACATGCGGCTGCCGGCGCTGGCGGCGGACCTGGCGACGGTTGCGCTGATCTATCGGCTGGCGCGGCGGCGGTGGTCTCTACGCGCGTCAACGCTGCTGGCGGGTAGCTACGCCTTCTCGCCGGCGATCCTCTTCGACGGCGCGCTCTGGGGCCAGACAGATAGCATGTTCACGCTCGCGGTGATCGCGGCGCTGCTCTGCGCGTATCGCGGACGCGGCGTCTGGGCGGGCGTGATGATCGCGCTGGCCGTGACACTGAAGCCGCAGCCGGTGATCTTCGCGCCGCTGATCCCACTCTACCTGCTGCGCTGGGCGGGATGGCGCGAGGCGCTGCGTTCGGTCGGCGGCATGGTGGCGGCGGGAGCGGTCATCTGCGCGCCGTATCTCATCCCGCCGCACCCGCAGATTTTCGTGTTCACCAGCGTCGCGAAGCAGGTGGCGCTGTCGAAGCCGTGGGCGACGCTGGACGCGATGAATCTCTGGTGGATGCTCGGCGTCATCCGCCAGCCGGAGACCGCGCCGGTGCTCGGCTCGCTGGCGCCGGCCACCATCGGTATTGCGCTGTTCGCCGCGATCTTCGCCTTGGTTCTCGTGGGCGTCTGGCGCGACCGCTCGCTGGAGCGGCTGTTTCTGGCGGCCGGCATCATCGCCACGGCGTTCTTCAGCGTCACCACCCTCCAGCACGAGCGGTATCTGTTCCCCGCGATGGCGCTCTTCCTGTTCGCCGCGCTCTTTAATCGCCGCCACCTGCTGCCCTACGCGCTGGCAACGCTGGTCAGCTTCCTCAACATGGCGATGGCCGTGCTCATCAACGCGAACCCGCCCGACGGCTTCCCCGCCGATCCAGGGATCAATCTGAATCGCGAGCAAGTCTACTTCATCCACCACGGCCTGCCGACGCTGATCGTCGCCGCGATTGACCTGTGGATGCTGGCGCTTGTCACCATCCTCTATCTCCGTTCATTACCCCAGCCCGCCGCCGTTCCGCTCAAGAGTTGGCTTAGCGCGCGGCTCAGCCCCGTACTCTCGCGCGACGAGTAGGCTACCCACTCTCATCCCCCGGGTCATTTCCCCATACGTGCGTCCTGTCGTGTTCCGAAACGAGCGCGACGAGGAAGAAAGTAACGTGACGCGCACGTGGAAGGCATACGGTGGTTCCCGGTGCGCCCGCTCACCCAACCATCTCATCCAAAGCGAGCGGCGGCGTGTACGAAACTATGTACTTGCGAATATTTGCAGGTAGCGGCGAGAGCGGCGTATAGTCTTGGGGTGCGCGGGTGGCGTTCGGGGCGCGTAGGCGACCGTCCGGACGGCGCGCGGATGGGGAAACGGAGGCGCGGCATGTTTGCGAATCTCGCGCGGGTGTTCAACGACGCGACGCCGGGCATGCGCCCGAAAGTGATCGCCATCTTTAGCCTGCTGCTCTCCGTCAATGTGGTGATCTGGGCGTTGGCGTTCGTCTCCTCACTGCGGTTTGCCGCGCTGCTGCCGTTGGCGCTCACCGCGTACGGGTTGGGCCTGCGCCATGCGGTTGACGCCGACCACATCTCCGCGATAGACAACGTCACGCGCAAACTGATGCAAGAGAAGAAGAAGCCGGTCGGCGTGGGATTCTTCTTCTCGCTGGGCCACTCAACGGTGGTCTTTCTGCTCGCCGCCGGAGTCGCGGCCGGATCCGCCTTCCTGACCACCAGCCTCAACAACGACAGCTCCCAGCTCAAGCGCATCGGCAGCCTCGTCGGCACGAGCGTCTCGGCGCTCTTCCTCTTCCTGATCGCGGTAATGAACCTCGTTATCCTGGTGGAGATCATACGCACGTTCCGCCGGGTCACTCATGGCGGCGTCTACGACGAGGACGCGATTGAGGAGTATCTGAACCACCGTGGCTTCTTCGCGCGCATCTTCCGGGGTCTCTTCAAGACAGTGGACAAAAGCTGGAAGATGTACCCGATTGGCTTCCTGTTCGGGCTGGGCTTCGACACGGCCACCGAGGTCGGCCTACTTGCCATCTCCGGCTCTTTCGCCGCGCAACACGTGCCGTTCTACGTCATCATGCTCTTGCCGCTGCTCTTCACCGCCGGCATGTGCCTGGCCGACACCACCGATGGCGTGATGATGCTGGGCGCGTATGGGTGGGCCTTTGTCAAGCCGATCCGCAAGTTGTTCTACAACGTGACGATCACGCTGATCTCCGTGCTCGTCGCGGTGCTTGTCGGCGGCATCGAGGTGCTCCAGGTCGTCAGCAGCCAGACACATCAGTCGGGCGGTGTGTGGGACCTCGTGAACAATCTCGACTTCGGCAAGATCGGCTTCGGCGTCATCGGTATCCTGGCGGTGAGTTGGGCGCTCTCGACGATCATCTACCGCGCGAATAAATACGAGCAGATGGAGCCATCTCGCCCGACGCCCAGCGGCATCGAGCAAGAGGTCGCGGCGCGCTGAGAGGGACTACGCGAATGTTGACCTCACCCCCCGACCCCCTCTCCCGCGAGGAGAGGGGGAGGCCGGAGGCGCCGTGGCAGCCGGGCGACCTACGTGTCGATGGCTACCCACTCAGGCGAACGTCATACCCGCGACGGCGGTGTGCGCCAACACGCGTTGCCCGTTGCCATGCAGCACGTTGCGCCGCGCCTCCTCGCTCCAGCCGTCCAGCCGCTCGAAGTCGCGCAGCCAGCGGTCCGGCGTGATGAACGGATAGTCTGAGCCGAAGAGAAACTTGTCGTTGAGGCGTCCCGCCGCTTCGGTGAGGAGCGCGGGCGGGATGTACCTGGGCGACCAGCCGGAGAGATCGTTGTAGACATTCGGTTTGTGCTGGAGAATTGCGATCATCTCCTGCTCCCAGGGCCAGGATGGGTGCGCGCCGATGATGACCAACTCCGGCACGTCGGCCGAGAGGCTATCCAGGTAGATGGGCCGCGTATGGTCGAGCTTGATGCCGCCGCCGCCCGGCATGCCCGCTCCCAGGCCATTGGTTCCCGTATGAAACAGCGCCGGAATCTTGAGCTCGCCGATCTTCTGGAAGAGTGAGAGGAAGCGCGGGTCGTTGGGATAGAACGCCTGCACGCCGGGATGGAACTTCGCGCCGGAGAGGCCAAGGTCGCGCACGGCGCGCTCGATCTCGACGATGGCGGCGTCGCCCTTGTGCGGGTCCACGCTGGCGAAGCCGATGAACTGCTGTGGGTAGCGCCGCACGATCTCCGCGACGGTGTCGTTGCGTAGCGGCTTCCGGCCGGTCGCCGTCTCGGCGTCCCAGGCGAGCAGCACGCCGACGATGTCTTGTTGCGCGTAGTAATCGGCGATCTCCTCGATGTCGCGCAGCTTCACCTCGGCGCGGAAGTAGCGTTCGGCCGCCGCCCGGTAGGGGCCGATGGCAACGTCCATGAACTCGGAGATGGGCAGATGGACGTGAAAATCTATCGCGCGGGGCATTGTCTACGCGCTCCTTTCAGTGGTCGCCCACGTCGGTGTGGGGAACACGACCGCTGGACATGCGCCAGCCGTCGTAGGATAGCATACGCGCCTACGCGCGTAGCCGGTAGAGCGTTTCGCCGGCGTGCGGCGCATACAGGCTCTCGTCGTCGCCGTCAGCCCAGGTTCTTGGGTCGAGCGTGCGGTAGTCGCGGTAGCCCAGGTTGATGCGCCGGCAGCGTTCTTCAGGGATGCCCGTCGCCAGCGTCACCTGGATGCGCGGCGACTCCACGCCGGTGGCCGCGTCGTAGGTTCCCTTGCCCTTCACGTGCGTGCTGTGGGCGAGAATCATGCCCGGCGTGTCACGGAAACGGTCCCACTGTTTCAGGAAGTAGTCGCGCACATGGTAGCCGACCTGATCTATCAGCCGGCCATGCGTGTACGAGACCTCGGTGATGTGCGGCGCGTAGATGATGACCTCGCCGCCGTCGGCCACCACCGGCTCCGTCTTGTACATCGCCTTCGCCGCCGTCCAGAGGTCGTCGTAGCGTTCGGCGGGGCAGGACAGCACGCGCTGGACGGGGTGATCGAGCCAGGTGATGTTGAGCTGGGCGGAGAGATCCGCCGCCGCCGCGAACGCTTCGAGATGATTGCCGATGTACAGTCCATGCAGCGTCGTCTCATGCATCACCAGGGCGACGCAGAGCACTGGACGCGGTACGAATGTCGCCGCCCTGTGGATCACGCGCCGCACGGGGGTCTCCTTGACGCCGATGGTGTCCATGCTGGTGCGGAGCGCGCCCAGCCAGTGCGTCGAGTCAATGATCTGCGGGCCGGCGATGCCCGGAAACAGATACTTCGCGCCACCGGAGAAGCCCGCCACTTCATGCGGGAACACGGGACCGCAGATCACCAACTGGTCGTAGTCGAGGATGAGGCTGTTGAGCGCGACGGGGATCGGTTCGGCCAGCATTCCGCCGGTCAGCTCGCGCGTCTCCTCGCCCGCGATCACGCCGATGGTCGCCAGCCGCGCGGGATCGTCCCAGGCGTGATTGAAGATGCGCGTCCGGGGGTACAACCGCTCGCGCTCCCGCGCCGTCATGCCCACCAGCCGCGCGATCGCCTCCTCGGACATCGGTGGGTGCGTACCGAGCGCGATCAGATAATCTACCGCCGCCGCGCGTGCGCCGAACGTCTCGTTCAACACGCGAAAGAGCATCGGTATCGGCGCGGTGCGTGTGCCGTCGGGGATGATGACGAGCACACGCTTGCCATCCAGCGGCGTGGCCTCCGCCGCCAGCGCCACCTGCCGCCGCGCGTCCTCCTCGGTCAGCGTCAAGGTCGGCGAACCAATGGCGCTCAGCATATGTCGTCTCCTTCGTCGTGCCACCTGGACAGGTTATACGCCACCGTACGCGGCGAAGCCACCATCCACGGGGATGACGACGCCCGTGACAAAGGTCGACGCGGGACTCGCCAGCCAGAGCAGCGTTCCGGCGAGGTCGTCAGGATTCCCGAAGCGATGCGCTGGCGTGTGCGCGATGATGGCCGCGCCACGCTCCGTCAGCGCGCCGGTGGCCGCGTCGGTCAGCAGGAAGCGGTTCTGTTCGGTGAGGAAGAAGCCAGGCGCGAGAGCGTTCACGCGAATCATTGGGTTGTATTCGCGCGCCATATGGACGGCGAGCCACTG
>DATEGV010000457.1:0-8771 GCA_035279925.1 Ktedonobacterales bacterium
GACGCCGTCGGCGTCAATGCCGGTTACGCGGGTGTTTGTGCGCACCTCGACGCCCAGCTTGCCGAGCTTGCGCTCCACACGCCTGGCCAGCGAGGGCGGGAAGGCGGCGAGCAGCCGGGGCATCGCCTCGACGAGCACTATGCGCGCGGTGGCGGGGTTGATGTGCCGGAAGTCTCGGACCAGCGATTTGCGCGCGACCTCCGCGATGGTTCCGGCAAGCTCGACGCCGGTGGGGCCGCCGCCGACGATGACGAAGGTCAGGCGGGCCTGGGCTTTCTGGGGGTCGGTCGCCATCTCGGCTTCGGCGGCCTCGAAGGCGAGCAGGAGCTTGCGGCGCAGGTCGGTGGCGTCCTCGATGGTCTTGAGGCCGGGCGCGAAGGGTTCCCACTCGTCGTGGCCGAAGTAGCTCTGGCCGGCTCCGGTCGCCAGAACGAGGTAGTCGTAGGGGATGCGCATGGGCTGGCCATCGGCGCGGCTGCGCGCGAGCACCTCGCGGCGCTCGACATCCACACCCGTGACCTCGGCGAGCAGCACGTCCGTGTTGCGTTGACGGCGCAGCACGCCACGTATGGGCGCGCTGATGTCCGCTGGGGAGAGGCCGGCGGTGGCGACCTGATAGAGCAGAGGTTGAAAGAGGTGGTGGTTGTTGCGGTCAATCACGGTGACACGCGCTCGCGCGTGGCCGAGCGCTCTGGCGGCGCGCAGGCCGCCGAAGCCGGCGCCGACGATGACGATGCGAGGCTGTGAGGTTCCGCTTCCCATGTGAACCTGCCTTTCAGGTGGGGCGACGCGGGTGGCGCCATCCCCTATTTGTATTGTACAGCTACTCGGCTCAGGGCTGCCTCATTTCCGGCGGCTGACCTCACCCCCTAACCCCCTCTCCCACGAGGAGAGGGGGAACCGGAACCGCTCGCGCCGGCGTGCCCCCAAAAGGAGAGGGGAGGTGGCGTCGCGGCGTTCCGGGTCTGGCTCCCCTCGCTCGGTGGCTGCTTCACCCCCAACCCTCACTCCGTGCGTGGAGAGGGGAGCCAGCAGCGGCGCGCTCAGGGGGTAATCATGTCGCGGAGCAGTTTCACGTTCAGCCCAGGCACATGACTGAACGCGGCGTCGTTGGTGACGAAGAGCGCGCAGCCCGCGACGAGCGCGGTGGCGGCATGGATGGCGTCGGGCGTCTTGAGGCTGGGAGTTGTGGCGCGGAGACGAGCCGCGCGTTCGAGAATGGGCAGCGCAATGGGGGCCAGGTGAAGATCGGGGGAGGCGTAGAGCGCCTGTCGAAACAACGTTTCGAGCGCAGTTTCGCCGGTTTTGAGCGGCCCGACAAGCGTCTCGAGCGCGGTAAGCTCGCTAGTGAATACATGTAGTCGCCGCACGCTGACATCCAGCCAGAAGCTGTCGAGCGTGCGCACATACGGCTGGATACGCTCGACCGAGTAGATGAGCACGTTGGCGTCAATGTAGATGGAGCCGCTAGCAGGAAGACTCAGCGGTCCCACGAGTCTCGCTCCTGCCGTAGGTAGTCATCCACCTCTTCGGCTGTCTTGAAGAGACGATGACCAGGCAGATCTTTGATGAGGTCAATCATGTGGACATCACCGGTCACCGGCGCCTGCTCCACCTCAGTAGGCTGGATGGAGACACGCACACGCTGCCCCGGCCGAAGCTCCGGCACACTGATCTCGATTTTGCCGTCAGGCGACACGGTGGCTTCGATGTGGATAGACGCTGTCATGCTGTCATGCCTCTCTTGTTTTGCCGCTCGTTGGCCCTCATTCTACGGCATGGACGGACATGTGTGGGAGGCGCCCTGCGTTTACCGCAGCGTCAGGATGTACTCCTCGGTCTCCGCGTGGCGCGCCTCGGCATAGCCGGAGCCCTCGCCGGTGATCGAGAAGCCGCATTTTTGCAGGACGCGCAGCGAGGCGGCGTTGTCCTTGGCGGCGCGGGCATGCAGCGGCCTGAGCGTGATCTCGCCGAGGAACGCGCGCAGGGCGGCGCTGGCGATGCCTCGGCCCCAATAGGGCTTGCCCAGCCAGTAGCCGACCTCACGCTCACCCTCCATCAGAAAGCTGGCGATGTTGCCGGCCACCTCGCCTCCGGCGACGATCGTGCGCGTGATGTTCGCTTCGTCGCCGAGAATGCGCGTCCAGTGCGCCATGAAGGCGTCGCGGTCGTTCGGGTCTCGGCTGGTAAAGGCGGCCATGTGGTTCGCCGCCGGGTCGCGCTGCTGCTCGAAGAAGATCGGCAGGTCGCTCTCGATCACCGCGCGCAGGATGACGGTGTTATTCATAGTTAGATATCCGGTGCGGCCAGCCCGTGCATGCCGAGCGAGTAGCCAAGCTCGCCGCCGTGGTGCAGGTCGTGTTCGATGACGTGCCAGACCACCCAGCCACGGATGAGGGTATGCTTCTTGCCCCACCGCTCGCGCTCGAACGTCTCCTCCATGTACTCCGGCGTGAAGCCGTCCAGAGCCGTCTGAACGACCGCCCACGTCGCGGTCAGCCCGGCGGCAAGCTCGGCGCCGGGACGGGGCGCGACTTCCGCGTCGTTCCAGGCGCTGTAGGCGGCGAAGTCGTCGTCGCCGATGCCCAGGGCGTTGTGGAACCAGGCGGCGCGCACGCCGATGATGTGGCGCGCGAGCTGATCTATCGAGCGCAGGTTTGGCGCCGCCCGCAGCGTCACCTGCTCCAATGTGAGGGGGGCAAGCGCCTGGGCCAGCCGCTCCTGGTAGGTCTGCCACCCTTGCGTGAGGATTGCCAGCGTCGGGTTCGTCGCGCTCACGGATGCCGCTCCTCTCGTCGTCTACACGCCCTGAGCAGTATACAACGCCGCGCGGTCGCCTGTGGGAAGGCGGACCTCACCCCCCAGCCCCCTCTCCCACGAGGAGAGGGGGAGTCAGAGGCGCCGTGCCCCACGAGGAGAGGGGGAGTCAGAGGCGCGCCCGCCCTTGATTGCCGCGACTGGCTCGATACCCCGCATGAGACGAGTGGCCGGTTTCTTGCGACGCTGCGCGCGTAGGATAGCGCCGGCTGAGCGCCAGCGCGCTCCCAAGGAGAGAACCACCAAAGGGCGGAGTCTCGTTGAAGACGGTACACGCGCCAGAGCAGTCCATTCCACCCCAGCCGGAGGCGACAACCCAGCCGTCCGAGTCCTGGGGCGGGCGCGTTGTCCGCCGCATCGGCGTGTTCGTGAGCGAGCGCGTGCCCGCCAGCGCGCGGGTGTGGAGATCGCTTGTCGCGCGCCGGGCGCCGCTGATGCGGATCGCCCCGCTGCTGGTGGTCGCCGCCGCCATGCTGGCGCTGGCGTACGTCCGCTACCACGAGCAGAAGTTCTACATCACGCCCGGGCTCGCTGGCTTTGCGGATATCAACACGCTCGCGGCCAAGCGCCTCGGCATCCCAAACTATGGTCTTGTCGGTAATCCAATCGGCTACGACGGCCAGTTTTTCTTCTTCATGGCGTACAAACCTTCCTTCATATGGACCTGTGCTCATGCGTCGGTCTATTGCCCGGCGCTTGAGCCATCCTTCCGCTGGCAGCGCATCCTCTACCCGGCCTTCGCGCGCGCCCTGGCGTTGGGGCATACTCCCTGGATCCCCTTCACCTTGCTGCTGGTTAACTTCATCGGCGTGCTCGTCGTCGTGTATCTCGTCGGCAAGATGGCCGTTGAGATGGGCGCCTCGCGCTGGATGGGAGCCGCCGTGGGGCTTTTCTGCGGCGAGCTGCTCGGCTTCCTGCGCGACCTCGCCGACCCTTTCGGCGTGCTCTGGATCGTCGTCGCCATCTACCTCCTGCGGCGCAATCGCCCACTCTGGGCGGCGGTCGCGGGGGCGGCGGCGATTCTCACACGCGAGCAGCTTGTCTTCTACCTACCGATTCTGGCGTTGCCACTGCTGGCGCAGCGCCGCTGGCTCACCCTGCTCGAAACCGCCGCCATCACGCTGATTCCGTTCGTTGCCTGGCAGGCGACGCTGCATGCCCTCTACGGCAACTGGCCCTTCTTCGCGGGTGACACGCAGGTCGCGACGCTGACGAGGTTCCCCTTCCTCGGCCTCTGGCGCACCCGCCACGACTACGACTTCGGCGTCACGCTGCTCTGCGCGGGCATACCGCTGGCGTTTGCGGTGGTGGTCTCGCTGGCCGCTATCTGGCATCATGGTCCGCGCAGCCTGCTCCGCGATCCGGTCCCGCTGATGGCGCTGGTCTATTGCGTGCTTTTCAGCCTGGTTAATTACCTCCAATGGGCGGACGTGTGGGGCGCCGCTCGACTGGAGGACCCTGGTGTCGTGCTCGCCGCGCTCGCCGCGTGCGCGCTGCCCTGGCGCTCGCTGCGCGTGTCCTATGGCGTCGTGCTGGCGCTGACAGCCTTCGCGCCCTTCATCGAGTTCGTGCGGTGACAACTCCCCGGCCCTAAAGGGCGGGGCTTCTCAGTTCATCCGGCAGCCCATCGGCTCCCGTCCCTGAAGGCGGCGCCCCCGCCCGTAAAATATTCTTCGCGGCATTCACGTCGCGGTCTTCGACCAGGCCACAGAAAGGGCAGAGATGGGTCCGCACACTCAGGCTTTTCTGGACGTACGCCCCACATCGATGGCAGTGTTGCGTGGTGAAGCGCGCGGGCACTCGGATGACTTGATGACCGGCTCTCTCAGCCTTATCTTCAAGGATGCCAAGAAACGCGCTCCAACTGGCGTCGTGAATACTCTTGGCGAGATGGTGATTGTGCGCCATCCCCGCCACGTTCAGGTCTTCAACACAGATACGCGCATACCGGTCGGCGTACTGCTTCGCGGTCTTGAAATGGAAGTCGCGGCGTTGCCGCGCAATCTTGAGATGCTTCTTGGCGACATCACGCTTGGCTTTGCGGCGGCGATGGCTGCCTTTTTTGCGGCGGTCACTGATATGCTGCGCCTTGCCCAGGCGCTTCTGACCGCGCTGAAAGTACCGCGGGTTCTCCACCATACCGCCCTCGGAGTCCGCCAGAAACACCTTCAGTCCCACATCCAGGCCGATAGCAGAATGCGCGCACGCCGTCTGCGCAGGATGGACCTCCGAAAAGGCTTCTTGCGGCACCGTCTCACAGACGATCAGCGCATACCAATGCCCATCCGCCCGCACGACGAGATGCACTGTGATCGGGGGGCCGACAAGCGGGCGATGCATCTTGATCTTCAAGAGCTTGCCCAGCTTGGCAGGCACATGCAGATGCGTCCCGTCTTCATCCAGCCAGGCATCCCGGCTCACGGCATACTGGCGCAACTGAATCGAGTGCCAGCGGTTCGCCGTTTTGAAGCGTGGAAACCCCACCGACGAGCCAAGGTCCTTCATCTGAAGATAGCGTTTGAGCGCCTTGCTGAGCCGGTCGGCCAGTGTTTGCACCGTCGTAGCCGGCACGGTGTCACCGCCGCGTCCCTTGAAGCGGGCCGTCAGGTCATACGTCGAGGGAAACGAGCCGTCCGCTTCATACTGCACTTTCAGGGCTGCCAGCATCTCGTTGTAGATGGCCCGCGACTCCATCAAGCAGGTCATCAACTGCTGGCGCTGGGCGCGGTTCGGATACAGCCGATACTCAAACGTTCGCATGCTCTAATTGAATGCCATAGAGCATGCGACAGTCAAGTGGAAAGGATACGTGTCGCCCTTCAGGCGACCGGGCTATCATCCCCATGCCTGAAGGCAAGGGCACTCAGCCCGCTTCTTTGGCAGTGACCACGGGTGGAGACATGTCCTGGACGACAGGGATATGCGCCACGCGGACGCGCGAGCATGTGAGCGGAGCGGCGGCGCGGACGTAGAGTGTGGTAGAGCGCGAAACGCGGGCGGGTCGCGACGGACTGTGCGCGCCGCGCGGCGTCCGCTGGGGAGGGCCGCCTATGCGCGCGGAGATTGCCGCGAAGCGCCGGTCGCGGGTGATGCGCCATGCCGGCGGCGTCATGCCGTGGCGCGTGTTCCTCACGCAGCTTCGTCAGGGCTGGCGGCTCTTCGTGGCGGCGGAGGTCGGCATGCTGGCGGCCGTCGTGCTGATCTGCATGGCGCCGCTCTACCTGAACCTGGGCTTCGACGCGCAGTTACAAGAGGCGCTCGTCCTGGCGCCGGCGCAGGTGAACATCGAGGCGCAGCTCAATTCGTTCTTCGTTGACCCGGCCGTCATCACGCAGCTCGACTCCAGCGTGAAACCCGCCCTGGGGGATATCGCCTCGTTTGCGTCGCGGACCTCCACGGTGGTGGTGGCCACCAAGCTGCATGTCGCGGCGCTCAATCAGGCGGCGCTACCGCGTGGAGCGGCCCTGCGATCGGCCGGCTTCCAGGTGCTTGGCTACGACCTCGCGCAGACGGAACCCCACATGCGACTGCTCGAAGGGGCATGGCCGGCCGACACCGCCGCCGGAGCGCCGGCCGAGGCCCTGGCGACCGCGCAATCCGGCCTCAAGGTGGGTGACCTCGTCAAGCTGGCGGACGCCACCCACCAGGACCAGACAACCACCGTGCGCGTCAGCGGTATCTGGTTTCCCAAGCAGGAGAGCGATCCGTACTGGGACGGCCGCAGCTTCCTCTCCCCGGTCTACAACCAGGACAAATCGCCGCCGCCCGTCTATCCGCTCGTCGTCTCGACCGCCGGATTCTTCCACGCGCTCGGCGGCCTGAACCTGGCCTCCGGGATGACCGTCCACTACATCGCCTATACAGAGCCGGGCGCGCTCAAGCCGAGCAATCTGAACGCGATCTCTGTCGCGATGGCGCACTTCCGGCGCGATGTCGCGCTGGCGACCCCCGGAACGCGGCTGACCATCGTCACGGAGTTGGATAAGATCATCAACGCGATTCTGCGCCAGTACACATTGTTTTCCCAGCCGCTGTACATCGTGGTAGCGCAGCTCGCGGGCCTCGCGCTGCTCTTCGTGCTGCTGATTACGACGACGCTCGTTGATACGCAGGGGCCGGACCTGGCGGTTCTGCGCAGCCGTGGGGCCAGCCGCAAACAGCTCGTTTTCGCCTTCGCGCTCATCGGGGTCGCGCTGGCGAGCGTCGCGGTGGCGGCGGGCATTTTCCTGGGCGCGGCGCTGGCGCTGCTGCTGGTGCGCGTGGCCTTTCCGGGTGGCGCGGCGCTGTTCCACGCGGTCTCCGGCGGGGCGCTGGCGCAACTGACCGAGCCTCAGCGTGCGCTACGGCCGGCGCTCCTGGCTGGGGCGGCGGCGGTGGTGGCGCTCTGCGTCGGGGCGTTGCTGGCGCTACGCGCGGATACGCGGTCCTATGAGTTGGCGCAGGCCCGGCAGACGCGCCTGCCCGCGTGGCGGCGCTATCACCTCGATCTCGGCGTCGTCGCGTTGTGCGTTGCGGGCTACATCGAACTGGGGTCGTTTGGCGGCCTGGACATTCGCTCGCAACTGCTACAGTCCGGTGGCCGGCCCAGTCCGCTGCTGCTGGCGACGCCGGCGCTGCTGCTGGTGGCGGGCGCGCTGTTGCTGCTGCGGATCTTCCCGCTGGCGATTCGGGGCTGTCTGCGCCTGGCGGGGCGGACACGCGGCATCACCAGCATGCTCTCCTTCGCGCAGGTCGAGCGGGTCAGCGGGCCATTCATCCGGCTGACACTGCTGCTGACACTGGCGGTGGGCGTGGGCCTTTTCGCGCTCACGTACCATACGTCGCTCAGTCGCAACGCCTTCGACCGCGCCGCCTATCAGACCGGCGCGGACCTGCGGGTCAACGTGCTGAGCCAGCTCGAAGGCACGAACAATCTACTCGCCCTGCCCCCAGATTTTCAGCGTCTGAGCGGCGTCACGGGGATGACGAATGTGGTCCGCACGACGGTGAACACGACGACGGAGCAGGGGAACTTGCAGATCCCTGAGCTTGGCATTGATCCGGCCACCTTCGGGCAGGCGGCGTACTGGCGATCGGACTACGCCAGCCAACCCCTGGCGCGGCTGCTGGACGAGATGCGGGCGCACACCGTGGGCAGCGCGGCGGGAGCGCGCGACCATCCGATCTGGGCGCTGGTGAGCGGGAGCTTCGCGGGCAGCTTCAGCCTCGCCCCCGGCGATGGTTTCGCGCTGCTGCCGTCGTTGAGCGCGGACGCGGACCAGGCCGAATACTTTGTCGTGGGGGCCGTTGTCAACCAGTTTCCTACGCTCTACGATTCCGGCGGTTCCGGCTACCTGATCGCGGACATGACGGACCTGATCGCCGCCGCGAACACATATGCGCCCGGCAGCCCGCTCATCAATGGGCCGGATGAGTTTTGGATGCGCACAAGCGCCGATCCCGTCGCGGCGACCGCGCGAACCCAGGAGCTCACCAACCCCGATCTGTTCATCGAATC
This sequence comes from Ktedonobacterales bacterium, assembly GCA_035279925.1. GTDB lineage: Bacteria > Chloroflexota > Ktedonobacteria > Ktedonobacterales > JADMIN01 > DATEGV01. Next base: position 8,315 of record DATEGV010000457.1, read on the forward strand.
CGTGGTGGACCGGAGCGCGCTGGAGGCCAGCTTCCGCGCGGACGCGCTCTCCTCAGGGATGAGCGGCTTGCTCTACGCGGGGGCGGTGACGGCGGCGCTGCTGGCGATACTGGGGAGTCTGACGCAGGCGCAATCAGTGGCGCGGCGGCGGCTGGTGCAGTTCTCGGTGCTACGGACGCTGGGAGCAGGCAGGGGCGAGCTTGCCAATGTGTTGCTGGGGGAGCAGGCGGCGGTGTATGCGTTCGGCCTCGCCGGTGGCACGCTGCTGGGGCTGGCGCTTTCGACGGCGAGCCTGCCCTATATGGAGTATGGGAGCACGCTGGCCGATCCGAGCACGGTGAATGTGCCGCCGCCAATCGTCGCGCTGAATGTCGCGGGTATGGCGATTTTCTATGGCGCGCTGTTGCTGGCGCTGGCGCTCTCGCTGGCGTGGGGCTGGAGCGCGGCCCGCCGCTCG
>DATEGV010000458.1:0-5225 GCA_035279925.1 Ktedonobacterales bacterium
GCAGCGCGTGCGCTCGCAGCGCGCGGGCCAGTTCGCGGGTCTCGCGCTCACTCACTAGCGTGTCACGCATGGCGTCGCTCCCTTCTCCGCCGACCAGGCGATGAGTTGCGCCAGCGCGTGCTGAAGCGAGAAGTGTGGCCGTACGCCAAGTTCGTCGGCCAGACGCGAGGTATCCGGCACGTAGCGGTCGGGCAGCGCGCCCGGCTCCGGCTGCCGCGCACACTCGACCGCGAGCGGACGCCCGACGGCGCGAACGACCTCCCGCGCGAGATCGGCAATCGCAATCGGCGCGTCGGAGCCGACGTTGTAGGCGCGCGCTGGCTGACCGCGAAGCAGGATGGCCCAGAGGGCGTGCGCCAGGTCCGCGCCGGAGCAGTAGGATCGGATGGTCGTACCGTCACCACGGATGCGCAGCGGACCACCGGCGAGCGCGTCGCGCACGAGATCGGTGACGGCGAAGCCAGCGTCGAGCGACTGATACGCGCCGGCGAAGGTAAAGGGGCGCGCAATCGTGACATGTAGGCCGTGCGCCGCCTGTGCGTTCAGGCAGAGGAGTTCAGCATACCGCTTCGCCTCGCCATAGGTCGCGCGCGTGTCCCGGAGATCCGGCGCGCCCGGATACTCCTCGCTCATCCGTTCGACGTTCGGCGACTGCTTCCCGTAGACCGCGCCGGAGCTGACGAACAGCACGCGGTTCGCGCTGTGGCGCACGGCAAGGTCAAGGACATGGCGCGTGCCGGTGACTATCGTTTCACCCGCGGCAAGCGGCGCGACGAGTGGGCTGGCAGGCGCGGCGGCGTGGATGACATAGTCGCAGCCCTCGTCGGGATATGCGAAGCTGGCCACATCGCCCGGCATCGTGACGAACTCTGGCCGCGCCGCGAGGTGGGGCGCCCGCGCCGCGAATGCGGGAATGTCACGTGTGGGCAGATAGACGCGGCAGGGTGGATCGCCGGCGTCGTTGAGCGCGGCAAGTGTCTCCAGCAGCCAGCAACCCAGGAAGCCTGTCCCGCCCGTGAGCAGCAGGCGCCGGCCACGCAATCGCTCCAACTCTGGAACCGCGCGGAGAACGGCTTCGGCGTCGGCTCGCGTCAGGCTGCTCATACGGACGACTGCTCCTCGAAGAATCGGCGGTACCACGCGACGGTCGTCTCCAAACCATCCTCCAGCGAGTAGAGCGGCCGCCAGCCGAGCGTCCGCCGCGCCTTGGCCGCGCTTAGGTATTGGCGCTGGATTTCGTTGCTCGCCTCATTGCGCACATCCGGTTCCAAACGTGTCCCGAACTGTGCCATTATGCGCTCAACCAGCTCGATGACCGTGATCTGCCGCTCATTGGAGAAGTTGAACGCCTCGCCGCTGAGCTCCGGGCGCGCGGCCATCACTTCGGCGAGCAACGTATACGCCGCCGCGCCGTCCTCGACATAGAAGTAATCACGCACGTAAGAGCCATCCGAGCGGATGACCGGCCGCTCACCGCGAATCAGCGAGCGTATCGTGCCGGGCACGATACGGTTCCAGTTCAGGTCGCCGCCGCCGTAGAAGTTGCCGCAGCGCGTGACGCAGACCGGCAAGCGGTACGTTGCGGCGTAGGTCAGCGCGATGAGGTCCGCGCACGATTTACTCACGTCGTACGGGTGGCGGCCTTGCAGCGGCGTCGCCTCGTCGTACGGGAGGGTCTCCTGATCGCCATACGCCTTGTCGGAGGACGCGACGATGATCTGTTTGACGGTTGGGCTGCGCCGGCAGGCTTCCAGCAGCGCCCACGTGCCCTGGATGTTGGTGGCGAAGGTCGAGACGGGGTTGCGATTGGCGATACCGACGATGGTCTGCGCCGCCAAATGAAACACCGTCGCAATTTCGTACTCGCCGAGCGCGCGTTCGAGGAGCGCCTGATCGCAGACGTCGCCGCGCACGACCTTCACGCGGTCAATCACCCCAGCGCGGACGAACTCGCTCATGGGGACCCAATCGCGCACGAGGCAGACGACATCCGCGCCCAGGTCCACCAGCCGGCGCACCAGCCAGCCGCCGACGAGGCCAGTTCCCCCCGTCACAAAGACGGGCCGGTCGCGCCAAAACGCCGCCGACTCAGATTCTCTCTGGCGACGCTGTAGCTCGCCCTCGCGTGTCTGCCGCATCACGTGTGACCCTTGTCCGTTGCTCAAACAGCGCCTCAGAGACGCTTGAAGAAATCGCCTACGGTGGCGACCATGTAGTCAATATGCGCGTCCGTGAGACCAGGATACACGCCCAGAAAGACGGCGTCGTTCATCATGCGGTCCGCGCCCGCCAGGTCGCCCACGGTGCGGAACAGCGGATGATCGCCGTGCGCGTCGGCGCTCAGATACGCCGGCTGCCGGGTGAGGTTGCCGCCAAAGAGCATACGCGTCTGGATGCGCCGCTCCTCGATATAGGCCACGATGTCGCGCCGGGTGAAGGGAGCGCCTGGGCGAACCAGTAGCAGGAAGCCGAACCAGCTCGGCTCCGCGCCCGCCGTTGCCTGTGGCAGTTCTAAGAACTCCTCGAATGGCGCGATGCCCGCGTAGAGGCGCTCCCAGTTGCGGCGGCGCGCGGCCACGAAGTCCGGCAGCTTTTCGAGCTGACGCTCGCCGATGGCGGCCTGGATGTCCAGCGGCTTAAGGTTGTAGCCGATGTGGCTGTAGATGTACTTGTGGTCATAGCTCTTGGGCAGCGCGCCAAGCTCCCACTCGAAGCGCTTGGCGCAGGTGTTCTCCTTGCCGGAGTCGCACCAACAGTCGCGGCCCCAATCGCGGTAACTCTCGACGATCTTCTTGAGCAGGGCCGAGCGCACGACGTTGACCGCGCCGCCCTCGCCCATCGTCAGGTGGTGCGGCGGATAAAACGACTGCGTGGAGAGGTCGCCGAACGTTCCAGTCAGCCGGCCCTTATAGAGGGAGCCGAGCGCGTCGCAGTTGTCCTCGATCAGCCAGAGACGATGGCGGCGGCAGAAGTCGAACACGACGTCCACGTCGAACGGATTGCCCAGCGTATGCGCGAGCATCACGGCGCGCGTGCGCGGCGAGAGCGCCTCCTCAAGCTGATCCACGCGCGCGTTGGCCGTGCGCGGATCGCAGTCTATAAAGACCGGAACACAGCCCGCCTGGATGATCGGATTCACCGTCGTCGGGAAGCCCGCGGCCGCGGTGATGACCTCATCGCCTGGACGGATGCGACGCGATCCCAGCTTCGGCGAGGTCAACGCGGAGAAGGCCACCAGATTCGCCGACGAGCCGGAGTTCGTCAGCACTGAATGGCGCACGCCGAGGAAACGCGAGAGCCCGCGCTGGAATCGCTCGCCGTGCTCGCCCAGTGTGAGCCAGAAGTCCAGCGAGGCGTCCACCGCCGCCAGCACCTCGCGCTCATCGAAGACGCGCGCGGCGTATGGCAGATACGTCTCGCCCGGCGCGAACGGCTTCGCCGCGTGATACACGTTGTAGAACCGGCTCGTCTCGCGGTGTACCCGCTCACGTAAGACGCGGGCCAGCTCCGGTGCGCTCACCGCCCCGACGACGGTGGCCGCCGCCACGACCGCCGCCGGCAGCAGGTGGACACGCTGGTGGCGCACCGTTAGCCCACCGGGAGCAAGCGCGCCGTCCGCCCACTCGACCTCACTCGCCGGCACTGTCGTCGCTGTCGTCTGTGGCGGCTCCCCGCCGCCGTCCTCTATATGGACGCAATCCGGCGCAACCTCGGCCACCAGCGTGTCGCCGTCCACATCCCCGAGCGTAAGCGCCAGATCGGGTAGCGAACGGGCCGCGCGTTGCTCCGGCGCGAGACGCAGCAGTGCGCCGGGGGTTGGCGTGACTGGGCTGCTGTTACTGGCCATCGCGGACGCGCGCCTTCTCCGCGGTGCGCTGCCAGATCGCCCAGGGGGCATGGCCGCGCCGCCAGATGTCGTTGAGGAACAGCGTATCGCGGTAGGTGTCCATCGCCTGCCAGAACCCACCGTGCCGGTACGCCACAAGTTGACCGTCGGCGGCCAGATTCACCATCGGCTCTTGTTCGAGCATGCACTCCTCGCTGAGATACCCGAAAACGCGCCGGTCGAAGACAAAGAAGCCACCGTTGATCCATTCGTCCACCTGTGGCTTCTCCGTGAACTGAGCCACCTGCCCCGCGCCATCCAGATCGAGCATGCCGAAGCGCGAGACGGGCCGAATGGCCGTCACAGTGGCGATCTTGCCGTGCGCGCGATGGAACTCTAGCAGGTCGGGGATGTTCACATCAGCGACGCCATCGCCGTATGTGACCATGAAGGTGTCAGCATCCACATAGCGCTGGATGCGCATCAGGCGTCCGGCGGTCAGCGTCTCCTCGCCGGTGTCTGCCAGCGTCACCATGAAGTTGTGCCGCTCATCGTTGTCATGGAAGGTAATGGTGGGCTTGCTCCGGCCGCCAACGGTCAGCGTGAAGTCGTGAAGCATGGAGTCGTAGTTGAGAAAATACTCCTTGATCATCGCGCCTTTGTAGCCCAAACACAGAACGAACTCGTCGAACCCGTAATGCGCGTAGAGTTTCATAATATGCCAGAGTATCGGCCGCCCACCGATCTCGACCATCGGCTTCGGGCGGAACTCGGTCTCCTCGCGCAACCGGGTACCCTTGCCGCCACACAAGATGACCACCTTCACAGTGTCCTCCTTTGGTTGGCTCGCCTGCTCCCGCGTCCGCGGCGCCCCATCCTTGTCGCGCGGCCGCACCGTACGAATCGCGCTATCCGGCGGGCGCGCCCCACCCACGCCACCAATTCGACGCAACGCCGCTTTACAGCCGCCACACATACTATGCTCGGCAGTCGCGTACACCAGTATATGAGCACGGGGAGAAACAGTCGAACCCGATAGGACCGTTTTCCCGGCGAGATCGTGGCGCACATGACCGTTTTTTGCGGCGACACGCGGAATAGTCTTGCGCCTGGAGAGTCCACACCGCGGTGAATGCGCCTCACATCACCACTCATCGCTGGAATAGGGGGATGCCGATGGAAGCGAACGATATGGCAGAATTGGAACGCCTCGAACGCCGCATGGAGCGCAAGTGGCATGATCTGGCGATGGCCGAGCAGCGCGGACAGCAGCCGCACGCGCTTGAGCGCATGTACAACAGCTACCTCCAGGCGTTGGACGAATTCATCACCTGCCAGCGCAGGGTCAATGGCCAGCAGAGCGGGAACCGGCTGGCGTCGTAGCGATCGGCTAACCACT
>DATEGV010000459.1:0-9079 GCA_035279925.1 Ktedonobacterales bacterium
CGCTCGGCTCCAGCCGCTCCAGCACCTGCCGGTTGGCGTCGAGGATGTCTTCCATCTTGCCGGTGTCGATCCAGTAGCTGTCGAGGACGGTCGCACGCACGGCATGGCGCTGATCGATGAGCCACTGGATGGCGTCGGTAATCTCCAGCTCGCCGCGCGCGGAAGGCTCGATGCGCTCGGCGGCTTCGAGGATGTGGTGGTCGAAGCAGTAGACGCCCACCAGCGCCAGATTGCTCGGTGGGTGCTTGGGTTTCTCGATCAGCCGGCGCACCCGCGGCTCCGCGCCCACGGGTCCACCCTTGCCGTTCCGCTTGCCGTTCACGGCAACCGCCGCCGCCGGCTCCAGCTCGGCCACGCCGAACTCCGAGGGGTTTTCCACGCGGGTGAGCAGTATGCGGCAGTGGTAGGCGCAGTCTGGGGCGCCGAAGGCCCGCACAATAGGCTGCAGGGCCTCGCCGATCAGGTTGTCGCCCAGGTACATGATGAAGCGATCATCGCCGAGAAAGTCGCGCGCGGTGAGGACCGCATGCGCCAGGCCCAGCGGCTCCTCCTGCTGGATGTAGGCGATGCGCACCTCAGCGCCCCAGCGCGAGCCATCGCCCACCGCGGCGCGAATCTCCTCGTGCGTATCGCCCACGACGATACCGATCTCGCCGACGCCGGCCTCGATCAGCGCCTCGATGGCGTAGAACAGCACCGGCTTATTGGCGAGCGGCAACAACTGCTTGGCGCGCGTGTACGTGAGCGGACGCAGGCGCGTGCCTTTGCCTCCGCTCAGGATCAACCCCTTCACCAGGAACCCCCACTATTGACGGCACTCGCCGCCGCTGGCGCTACTTGATCGGCGGCTCGCGCAGCCAATCGTACCCGATCTCCGGGTCATTGTACGCGATACGGCCTTCCTCGTCTGGATCATAGGTCCGCGAGGTGACATAAAACAGGTGCGACGGCTCCGTGCCTATCGCGCGACATCCATGCGCGACGCCCGCCGGAATCTTGAGCAACGTCGGCGGCAGATCGTCGCCCATGTACAGTTCCTGCGTGGTTCCCTCCGTCGGCGAGCCGGGGCGGCGGTCATGCAGCGCCACGAGCAGCCGCCCCGCGGCGACGTACCACCAATCAATCTGTGTCTTGTGGATATGCCACGCCTTGACGACGCCAGGAAACATCTTCGAGTGGCTCAGTTGGCCGAAGCCTTCCCCGAACCAGGGATCCGTCACGCGAATGAGTTCCTCGAAGTAGCCGCGATCATCTGGGTGCCGCGCCAGCGCCGTCAGCACGACGCCGTCTATTTTGCCGAACTTTCCCATCACCTTCCCCATCGAGAGCGCGCCGACGTGATCGGCGCGGCGTGTCTATGCGTTCCGTGCGGTCGCATGGTCCCTGGGCGGACCAGTGGACCACGGCATTGTATATCGGCGCCGCGACCCCAGACAGAGACATAGCCCATCTGTCGCCGGGCATGGCGCGGAAATGGTGGCCAGATGTATGCTGTTTGCCGTGCTAAACGTTGCTATTAAGTGTAACGTGTACACGACATGACGCCGCCGCCATCAACCGGCGTCTAACCCTGGACGGTCTGACTCTCGGAGGAGCCCGATGAACGACGGCAACCGGATTATCGTGACTATGCCGGCCTATCACGCCGAGGCCACTCTCGAAAAAACCTACCGCGACATTCCTGAGGAACTCGGGGTAGAAGTGCTAGTAGTGGACGACGCGAGCAAGGACAACACCGTCGGAGTCGCGCAGAAGTTAGGCCTGAAGGTCTTCGTTCATCCAGCAAATCGCGGCTATGGCGGCAATCAGAAGACGTGCTACAACGAGGCGCTACGCGCTCAGGCGTCCGTCGTCGTCCTCCTGCACCCTGATTACCAGTACGATCCGCGCACGCTGACGGCGCTTGTCGAGCCGCTGCTCAACGGGCGCGCGGACTTCACGTTCGGTTCGCGCTTCGCGGGCGGAGCCGATCCCCGCAAGGGCGGTATGCCGCAGTATCGGTACTGGGGCAACAAGTTCACCACCGCCGTCGAGAACATGGCGCTGGGCACGCGTTTCGCGGAACTGCACAGCGGCCTCAAGGCGTATACCAGCGATTTCCTCAGGTCCCTGGACTACAACTCGTACTCCGACGATTTCGTCTTCGACAGCCAGATGATCATTGACGCGGTCCTCTCTCACAAGCGCATCGAGGAGGTGCCGATTCCGACGCGCTACACGATGGAGTCGTCGTCCATCAGCGTCAGCCGCTCGCTCAAATACATTTGGTCAACGCTGGTGCAGCTGCGTCGGATGAAGAAGAAACACAAACTCGCCGCGAAGGGGAAGACACGATGAGTGTACTCGACGAAGATCTGGCGCCGCCGTCCCTTTCGCCTAGACTCGCCCGCGACTACGCCGACATCGAAACCTACGCCCGCGAGACCGGCCTGATCGCGTCGTTGAAGCGGCTGCTGCGTCAGCGCGAGGCGCGTCGCGTGATCGCGTTTCTCATCGCGGGTGGCGTCTCCGCCATTGTCACGATGGCGACCACGGCGAGCTTGACACACTTCGCGGGGTTCTCGTTCCTGCTGGCCTCGGTGGTCGGCATCGAGCTAGGTATCCTGGTCAACTTCTCGTTCAACGACCGCCTGGCTTTCCGAGATCTCTCCGGGCATCGCCGCGTCCTGCCGGTTCGCCTGGGCCGCTTCCACGTCACCTGCGCGCTGGGCCAATCGCTGATCCTGCTCAGCTCGCTGCTGCTGCACGACGCGCTGCATTGGCCGGGCACATTCGCGCAGGCGCTGCCGATCGCGCTCGTCACCTGCGTCAACTTCCTCATGCACCGCTTCTGGACGTATCGCGGCGCGCGGGCGCATGTGAGCCGGTAGCCCAAACTTGCCCATGTGGCGCTGCACTCGCTATCCTTGAAATGTTCGCCTTACCGGCTCCCCCTTCCCCGGTAGGGGCACGATGGCGCTCGCGACTCTGGCTCCCCTCTCCTCGCGGGAGAGGGGGCCGGGGGGTGAGGTCAGGAGCCGGCGCGAGAGCGTAGCGGAGGGGCTGGGGGGGGGTTAGGTACTAACAGGATAGGAGCTACTCCATGCGGATCGAGGGAACCAGCGCGCTCGTCACGGGCGGCGCCTCCGGCCTTGGCGCGGCCACCGTCCGCCAGCTCGTGGGCGCGGGAGCCAAGGTCGTCATCGCCGATCTGAACGCCGAAACCGGCGAGGCGCTGGCCGGCGAGCTTGGCGGGCAGGCGCTCTTCGTCAAGACGGACGTCACCAGCGAGGAGTCATTGCGCGCGGCGGTGGATGCGGCCGTCGAACGCCACGGTGGGCTGCACATCAACGTCAACTGCGCGGGCATCGGCATCGCCGTGAAGGTGCTGGGCAAGGACGGTCCGCACGATCTGGGTCTCTTCACGAAAGTCATCCAGGTCAACCTCATCGGCACGTTCAACGCCCTGCGGCTGGCGGCAACAGCGATGGTGCGGAATCAGCCGAACGACGAGGGTGAGCGCGGCGTCATCATCTCAACCGCGTCGGTCGCCGCGTTCGAGGGGCAGATCGGGCAGGCGGCGTACTCCGCCTCCAAGGGCGGCATCGTCGGGCTGACGTTGCCGGTGGCGCGCGAGCTGGCCCGTTCGGGGATTCGCGTGCTCGCCATCGCGCCCGGCCTCTTCGATACGCCGTTGCTGGCGTCGCTGCCCGAGGAGGCGCGGCTCTCCCTTGGCCAGCAGGTTCCCTTCCCGTCGCGGCTGGGCCGGCCCGACGAATACGCGCAGCTTGTGCGCGCCATCGTCGAGAATCCGATGCTCAATGGCGAGACGATTCGCCTGGACGGCGCGATCCGCATGGCCCCACGCTAGCCGGAGCCAGAGAGCGCCAGCGCGCGTATTTTCCGGCGGTCGGCGACCTGCGCCCTGAGCGTCTCGCCGGCCAGCCACGCCAGCAGCCCGATATTCACCAAGGAGACGGTGAATGACAAGGCGCTGTACCCGGAGTGGAGGCTCGTTGCCCAGTGGGCGCTGTCCACACCTCCGATGATGCGCGCCAATATGTTCAACGCCAGGGTGACGCTGCACACGATGTACGCGCCGATAGCCTGCCGCTGGTATACCGCCGCCAGCAGGAACAGCGCCGGCGCTGGAAACAGATAGCGTTCGAGTTGCAGCGTCATGACGCCAAAGAAGGCCAGCGCAACGAATCCAGCGCAGCGGTAGAGCCGCGCGGGCGAGCCGTCACGCCACACCGCCGCGAGCGCCAGCAGCATGCAGCAAATGAAGAGGGCGTCGCCGAGCGTGTTCACGGAGAGCGGACCCAGATAGGGCGCCAGGTAGTACCGGTTGGGAATCAGCAGCGCAACCCACAAATTGAACGCGGTCGGGCTGGCGGCGAGCGAGAAGTCGGTGCTCGCCAGCATGTGCTGGACAAAGATAGCCATCTCAGGATGCGGTGGCAGCAGATAGGGTGAGCAGAGCAACAGAGCCGTTGCCGCCATCGCCGCGACGGCCTTCGCCGCCTGACGCCATCCCGCCCAGCGCCAGAGATGCAGCAGCAGTAGCGGCGCGAAGATGACCGGCTGCGGCTTGATGAGCATCGCGAGGGCAAGCAAGGCGCCGGCGGCGATGCCCTTGCGGCGCAACGTACACACCAGCGCCAGGAGCAGCGGGAGCAGCATGATGGCGTCTGTCTGCCCCCAGATCGCGCCATCCAGGAGCACTGCCGGCGCAAAGGCGTAGCTGGCGGCGGCTATCAGCGCCCATCGCGTCGGCGCCGCGCGGCGTGCGAGCGCGTAGATCACGCTGATGGTACCGAGATCGCACGCGATGGATGGGAGCTTCATCACGGCGATCAACACATGCGAGGGATGCGTGTACGAGAGCGCCGGTAGCGCGAAGATGGACGCGAGCGCCTGATAGAACGTGGTACAGGCGCCAAATAGATACATCGCGGGGGGAGGATACTGCGGCGCCAGCCGTGGATTGGGCGTGCGCGCCAACGCCGAGTACAGGTCAAAGAAGTGCGTATGGAGCGCGCTACCCCAGTAGATGTATGCGTTCTGGTCGCCGTAGAATGAGAACCAGGGCGTCAGCGGAATCCGCGCCAACAAGGCCAGCAGCAGGAGCGCCCCAAATAGGCGCGCTTCACGCGTTTGCCACCATCGGCGCAGCGCGCCACGCCACTCCACCACACCACGCCTAACTTTCCCGCCGTGAACCTCTTACGCCGGCATTCTGGTCATCTGACTGTCGCGCCTCATCCCGCCGCGCCGACTTTACGCACGATGCGCGCCGGTCGCGTGCGCCACCCACCACTTTCGTTGACGGAATATCGCATACACGGTAACGGGTGGTCCAATACGTCCATCCCATACGGGCGGCCGAGTTGAACTGGCATGGCCGTCCCTGCTATAGTTGCGGCACGACGGCGATGGAAGGAGCTAGATGGTGCGGAGGGTTGCGGGGCTGGCGTCAGTTGGGCGCCCGCCGGTGGCGATGCTGACGCGCTGGCGCGTATGGGCGTGCTCGCCACGTGCCTGGCTCCTCATCCTTGTCGCGGGCCTGCTGCTGGCGCTGAATCTGATGGACGTGGTCGTTCCAATGGACCGCGATGAGGGCGCGTTTCTGGCCATCGCGCAAGAAATCCTGCGCGGGCATGTGCCCTATCGCGATGTCTTCGATCAGAAGTCGCCGGGAATCTACTACCTACTGGCGGGGATGCTGGCGCTGACACATGCCGCCGGGCCAATCACGCAACTCTATATCGCGCGCCTGCTGACCGTGGTTGCGAATGTGCTGACCGCCGCTGGGGTCCTTGCGCTGGGCCGCGCGTGGGGCCGCCCGCGAGTTGGCCTGCTGGCCGCCGCGCTGTGGCTCTTCGTCGCCCCGGTCTACGGCGGCGCGCAGCTCTTCACCGAGCCGTTCGCCGTTCCCTTCACAGTCTGGGCGCTGGCCGTCGTCGCTCTCGAACAAAGCAGGCGGAGCGCGTTCAGCGCGGGCGTCTTGCTCGCGGTGGGGACGCTCTTCAAGCAGACGGCGGTGCTGGCTCTGCCAGGCATACTGCTCATGCTGACCGCGCACGAGCTTCGTCTCGCGGCAACGGCGGACGTATCGCGCGCACTCTGGCGGCGGTCGCTGGGGGCCGCGCGGGTATGCCTGCCGGCCGCCGCCATGCTGCTGGTCGGCCTGCTGGCGCCGTGGGCGCTCGTTGGCGTCGCGTTTGCGCTGGCCGGCGCGCTGCGCCCGTTGATAGATCAGGTGTTGCTCTCGAATCTGCTGCGCTATCCGCCTGACCCAGGCGCCGACCGCTACCCGCTGATGATTACCAGCCTGATCGAATCGCCGCTGCTCTGGCTCGCGCCCATCTGCGTGGTCGGCGCCGTGCTGTACAGGCGCATATTCGCTCGAAAAAAGTCGGCCCCCACGTTTGGGAACCTGGGCGCGGCGGTCGCGCTAACGGGCGCGCTCAGTCTGCTACCCCTCGTCTCGCACGCATACCTGCACTATTGGGTCTCCGCGCTCCCCTGGGCGGCGCTGCTGACGGCGTATGGACTCAGCGCCGCGCTGGCGAGGTGGCGTCACGCCGCGCGCGGAGACGTTAGACGGCGGTCGGCGCGCACCGTCGGCTCCGCGTTCATGCTGGCGGCGGTGGCCGGGACCTGCGCGATCTCGCTGGTCCTGCCACTCCTCACGGCGGTTGCCCTGCCACACAAGCGCGCCTCGCTCATGCGACAGGTTCACGCCTCGCGGCAGATCGCACACTATACGTCGGCGCATGACCGCCTGCTCGTCCTGCCCGCGCAGCCGGAATACTACTTCCTGACGGGGCGAGCGCCCGCGACGCCGTACGTCTACCTGCTACCGATTGACGCGACCAGCCAGCGACTGGCGACACTGCGCGATCAGTTCCGCGCGCGCTGGTTCACCGTCGTCGCCTGGCAGATGGACCGCGATCACCTCGATCAGCAACCTGGCTTTCCCGCGCTCTATGCGACACTGCGCGCGCATTACCGCCTTGTGGCGGTGGACCGCTCGACACAGCTCGAAATATTCGTTCCAGATTCCACCGGCCCGGCGCGGTGACCTGCGCGACCCCGCGCCATTCACAGGCGCGTAAACCTCCTATGGCTTCTCCCGCAGATAGGTAATCGCGAGCTGTGAGAGCAACTCGACACCGATGGGCAGGCATGCCTCGTCGAAGTCGAAGAGCGCGCTATGGTGCGGGTGATGCAGATTGCGCTCGCGATTCGCGGACCCCAGGAAACAGAAACAGCCGGGCGCCGCGTTGAGGAAGAAGCTCATGTCCTCCGAGCCCATGATGGGACGCGCTGGCACGACCTTCTCCGGCGCGACAATGGTCCGCGCGACGCCACGCGCAAAGCTGGCCATCGCCTCGTTGTTGACGGTCACGGGATAGAGTGATTTGATCCGCGCGTCACAGGTCGCCCGCCCTGCCTGGGCCACGCCCGTCGCGATCTCGCGGATGCGCCGGTGTAGCAGGTCGCGCGTCTGCGGCGAGAGCGCGCGGATCGTGCCCTGCAACTCGGCCTTGCGCGCGATGATGTTGTGTTTTGTCCCGGCGTGGAACGAGCCGACCGTCACCACCGCCGACTCCAGCGGGTCCACCTCACGGCTGACGATGCGCTGCAACTCCGTGACGACGGCGGCGCCAATCGCGATGGGGTCCACCGTCTGGTGCGGGGCCGCTCCGTGCCCCCCCACGCCCTCGATGGTCAACTCGAACTCATCCGCGCTTGCCTGGACCGGGCCGCCCTGGACCACGATCTCGCCCACAGGATGGTTGTTCGAGAGATGCAGGCCGAAGCAGGCGTCAACGTGAGGCTGCTCCATCACGCCCGCCTCGATCATCGGCTTCGCGCCGCCTGGACCCTCCTCCGCCGGCTGAAACACCAGCTTGACGGTTCCCTCCAGCTCATCACGCCGCTGGCTCAGCACCGCCGCCACCGCCAGCATAATCGCCGTGTGGCCGTCGTGCCCGCAGGCGTGCATCGCTCCCGGCCGCTCGGAGGCGTATTCCGCTCCCGTCTCCTCCGTCAAGGGCAGCGCGTCCATATCCGCGCGCAGTAGCACGACGCGCCCTTCGCGCTTTCCCTCGATCAGCGCGACGACACCCGTACCCGCGACGCCCGTCGTGTGCTCGATGCCCAGCGCGCGCAGTCGGTCCGCGACATATCTCGCGGTGTCGTGCTCCTTGAAGCCAAGCTCAGGATTGCGGTGGAAGTGCCGGCGGTCGGCGACCAACTGCTCGTTCAGCGCCTGGGCGGCGTCGCGCACGGTGGAGGCGGTGGTCATGTTTGCTGCTCCTGACTGCTACATGCGGCGACATCGCCGCTCTCACGACATTGTACAAGACACCGCCGAGCGCCCCGTTCCCTCCCGACTCTGGACACCCGGTGAAAGCGTCATCGCGCGCATCTGGCCACGCGCGCCGGCCTCACCACCCGACCGCCGCGCCCTCCGCCCGCGGATCCGAGCCGCCCGCCAGCACGCCGCGCTCCTGATCCAGACGGATGCCGTGCGCGTGGCCCATCATCGAGTCCCACGCCCCCACCAGCGCCACCGTATGGCCGCGTTCGCGCAGCGCCGCCACAGTCTCCGCCGGCATGCGGCTCTCGACGCGAAGGTGTTCCGGCTCGTCGGGCGTATCCGCGCCGTGTACCCAGCGTGGCATTTCAAGCGCCGCCTGCATGTTCAGGCCATAACGCGCCAACGCCGTATACACTTGCAGGTGCGTCTGTGTCTGCCCGTCACCGCCCATCGTGCCGAAGACGACGGTTGGCTTGCCGTCGCGGCACGCCAGCGACGGGATCAGCGTATGCAGTGTGCGCTTCTTTGGCGCGAGCGCGTTGGCCGCTTCGGAATTGAGGGAGAAGTAGGAGCCGCGATTGTGCAGGCTGACGCCGGTGCCGTCCACGACGTAGCCGCTGCCGAAGCCGCGATAGTTGCTCTGAATCAGCGAGACGGCGTTGCCCTCGCCGTCAGCCGCGCAGAGATAGATCGTGTCGCCCCCGAAGGCTCCCGGCGAGACGGAGTTCCGCGCCCGCTCGCGTTGTATCAGCGCCCGCCGTTTCGCGA
>DATEGV010000460.1:0-6097 GCA_035279925.1 Ktedonobacterales bacterium
CGCCTGCTGAACTACATGGATCGGCATGGCTACGACGAATGCCGCCCCGCGCAACCAGACGCCACCGTCGGCGTCGCGCCCGTGCTCAACCTCACATCAGGCTATGTGCGCCGCGCCCAGGACACGATGCCACGCCAGGGCGTGGAGAAGCCCTGGAAGAACTACCAGAACTACCTGAAGGATTTCATCAATCTGCGCCTGTCCCGCCTGAACGACGGCGCCATGCGGTTCGCGCGGCGTGGGACCGCCAAGCCGCACGCGCGTGACACGGTCGAGGCCGTTTCCCGCGCCGAGGGACCGCGCTGAGCGCCGATTGCCTACGCCGACCGCTCAGGTCGCTTGCGCGCACGGTGCCGCCGCACCTTATCTCGGTTGCCACAGGCGCGCATCTCGCACCACCGCCGGCTGTGGTTCTTGGTCGTATCGAGAAAGAGCCAGCCACAGGTGTCGCTGGCGCACTGGCGCAGGGCACTCGTTTGCGCGGAGAGTAGGAGATCGGCGGCTGACCGGGCGATGTCGCCGAGCATGCGATCCAGACGGCGTTCCCCGCCATTCCACCGCCATGTGAATCCCGCCGATGTCTGCGCCAGCGCCGTCCGCGCAAGTCCGCCGGCAAGCTCGCCGTTCAGAATCGCCAGGTCTGCCTCGGAGCAACGCGCCCCGTCAAGCCCGGCGAGCAAGATGCCGTAGAGGGCCTCCCGTAGCGCAAGGGCGCGGATCAGCACGGCGCGCGCCTCATCCGGCCGACGTTCGGCCTCGCGCAGCAGGCCGTCAGTCACGTCTTGCGTCAGCACGCCCGCTTGCCGGCACCACCGCGTCAGATCGGCGTAGGAGGTGAGACGTTCCTCAGTCTGGGCTCCGCGCAGCCCTCCTACGGTGTTCACGAAGTCCAGACAGACAGAGCCTGCCACGAGCGCGAAATGATCGGCGCCGTCGTCGGGTATGCGTTCCCGCTTTGCCGTCTCCATAGTGCTCTCCCGTTGCCCGCCTTCCCGCGCCGTCTTCACTCGTCACCCTCGTAACCATCAATATAGCGTTTGACACGTTACAATGTCCGCGGCTACAATTGTAACCGCCTACAACCATTATATCAGGTTACACTAAACGAGGGGGAGAGAGACGGTATGGAGTACTCATCGCGGCCGGAACAGACGAGCCAGGCGCATGCGCCGACCGGTGTGACAACGATTCGGCCCTTCGAGATCGCCATCGCGGAGGAAGCGCTGGCCGACCTGCATATGCGCCTCGAGCGCACGCGCTGGCCCGATGAGGTGGACGGCGCCGGCTGGGAGTACGGGACGAATCTCGCCTATCTGCGCGAGCTCGTCGGCTACTGGCGCACGTCGTTTGACTGGCGAGCGCAAGAGCGCGCGCTCAATCACTTTGCCCACTATGTCGCCAGCATAGATGGCCTGGACGTTCACTTCATCCACGAGCGCGGCCAGGGTCCACGACCGCTGCCGCTGGTGTTGACGCACGGCTGGCCGGGTACGTTCTTCGAGATGCGCAAGCTCATTCCGCTGCTGACCAATCCCGCACGCTTTGGCGCGGACCCGCTGGACGCCTTCGACGTGGTGGTTCCCTCGCTGCCCGGATACGGATTCTCGGAGCGTCCGCGGCAGCGTGACTTCGAGCGTTCGTGGATCATCAATCGGTGGGCGGCGCTGATGACAGACGCGCTCGGCTACGCGCGGTTCGGGGCGCATGGCGGCGACTTCGGCTCCGGCGTCACCACCGGGCTTGGACTGCGCTATCCAGAGCGTCTTGTGGGTATCCATCTGACCGCGCTCGCCGATCCGTATCTGGGGCCAGGCGCGCCGGAACTCTCGCCTGCCGAGAGCGCGTACATGCGTCTCCGTGAGCGGTGGCGGGATGAAGAGGGCGGTTACCAGCACCAGCAGGGCACACGGCCACAGACCCTCGGTTATGGGCTGAACGACTCCCCCGCCGGATTGGCCGCCTGGATCGTCGAGAAGTACCGCGCGTGGAGTGGCTGCAACGGCGACGTGGAGCGCAGCTTCACCAAAGATGAGCTCCTCACGACGATCACGATATACTGGCTGACCCAAACGATCAACTCGTCTATCCGCATGTATTACGCGGCGCGCCATTACCCACAGCCAGCTACAGCCGAGGACCGCGTGACCGTCCCGACCGGCGTCGCGCTGACGACGGAAGCGGTGGACCATGCCCCGCGTGAATGGGCGGAGCGGCTCTATCACCTCCAGCGTTGGACGGAGCTTCCTCGCGGTGGCCACTTCCTCGCGCTCGAAGAACCAGAGCTACTGGCCGAGGAGCTACGAGCCTTCTTTCGGCCACTGCGCCAGGAGGCGTGAGCCGGCGACGCGCTCAGGTGGCGGCTCGGCTCAATACCGCACGAGCACCTCAATGTCGCCATCGCGGCGCTCCACCGCCACCAGCGTGGTGTCGTCCTTGCGCTCGTAGCGCAGGTCCACGCTCGTATCGCCCACCCGCAGTCCGCGCACGGCCACAGAGGTCATCCACTCCGGCAGGCGCGGACTCTGGATCGTCAGCCGGCCTTCGAGCGCGCTCGGCTCCAGACCGAGGGCCGCCGTCAGCAGTAGCGGCAGCGCGCCGGCCGCCCACGCCTGCGGGCTGCACGCGACGGGATAGTTCACAGGGTGGTCATACTCATCGCGGCTGAACCCATCGAAGACCTCCGACAGGCGATACTGCGGGAAGAGCGTCGCCGCGTTGAAGATGCCGGTGAAGATCGTCTCCATCTCCGGGGCAAAGCCGGCGCGGCGCAGGCCGAGCGCGATCAGCGCGTTGTCGTGCGGCCAGACCGAGCCTAGCTGGTAGTCCAGTGGGTTGTACGCGCGCTCAGTCGAGGCGAGCGTGCGGATGCCCCAGCCGTTGCACATCGCCTCGCTCATCAGCTTCGCGGCGATGGGCTGGCGCTTCTCCTCATCGGCGATGCCGGTGAAGAGCGTCTGCCCTGGATTAGACGCGACGGCCGCCGAAAGTTGGCGGTTGCGCTCGATGCAGAGGCCGTAATACTGCTCTTTCGGTATCCAGAATTCTTTGTTGAAGCGTTCGCGTAGATCCTTCGCCTTCGCTTCGAGGACCTCCGCGCCCTTGGCGTCGCCCGTCGCGCGCTTGAGATGGGCGATTTGCAGCCAGGCGTGGTAGACGTACCCCTGCACCTCGACAAGCGCGATCGGCGGCTCACAGATGGACCCATCGGCGTTGACGATGCCATTGTCCGAATCCTTCCACCCCTGGTTTGTCAGACCATGCTCCGATTTCGAGCCGTAGGTGAGGAAGCCTTTCAGCCCCCTTGCGATGTTGTGGTCAATCCATCCGAGCGCCGCGTCCACATTCTTGGCCAGGCGGTGATACAGGTCCAGGTCAGCGGTCCAGCGCACATAGGCGCCCATCAGCATCAGGAACCAGGGGGTCGAATCCACCGAGCCGTAGTAGGGGATCATCGGCACTTCATGCAGATTCGCCATCTCCCCCAGACGAAGCTCGTGCAGGATTTTGCCCGGCTCCTCATCCTGAAAGTCGTCGCGCTTCGTGCCCTGATAGCGCGCCAGAGCTTCGAGCGTCATGCGGGCGAGGTGCGGCTGGAAGGCCAGCATCTCAAACGCGGCGATGCAACTATCCCGGCCAAAGAGCGCGACGTACCACGGCACGCCCGCCGAGACGTAGATATCGCCGCTATTCGCGGTGGCCAGCATACGGATGTCGTTTACGGAGCGCGTAAACGCCCGCTCGAACAGCGCGTTGTTGACCTGCACATCCGGCATTTCGCGCAGCGCCTTATCGAAGTTCTGATGCTCACTGGTCCCGCTCTTCGGTGAGAACGCCGTCTCGGCTTCATGCTCAGCGCGCGGTCCCTCATCCGCCAGCGCGATCGAGAAGGTTAGTTCCCGCGTCGCCCGCGCCTTCAGCTTGAGGTGATAGGTGGCGGCGTTGCCGTCCAGCGTATCCGGCGGCTCCGAGAAGGTGATCGTGACGCTGCGTAGGTGGCCGTCGGCGCCCGCGTATGAAAGGTCAACCGCCTGTCCCTTCACCTTCGGCGGGTTGAGCGTGCCGCGCTTGCCTGGGGCGTGTCCGCGCACCTCGAACATGTTGGTAAAGTTGCTGCCGTAGCTGAGCGTGATATCGAACTCGACGGGAACCTGGCGCATATTGCATATGCTCAGCGCGTCGGTGACGTGGTGGTGCAGCGTCTGTACCCGCTTGATACTCAGCCGCTGCTTGTCCAGTGTCTCGCCCGAACTCACTGTAATCTTCGGATTCGTCAGCTCCATGCGCGCCTCCGCGCCGCGCGAAGAGTCCGAGAGCAGGGAGATCGCGCTTTGCCCGCAGACGGTCAACTCCCAATGATCGAGGAATTGAGTGTCGCGAAAGTAGAGGCCGTACCCGGCGTGTTGCGGCGTGAAATTGCCGCCGTCGTCGGTGAGCATGAAGACCTGATTGTATTTGGTCGTCACCGCCGAACTAATATCGCCAACGGTCGTCGCCAATTGATCTTTGCGCCGTGGCTGGTTCTGCTCGTGGTCCTTGCTCTTCACATTCTCGCCGTTATCGTCGTGTCCGTGTTGCGTGCGATGCGTCGGGTGATGTGTCGTCGTCGCCATGTGTTTGTGTGTCCTCGCGTCCTTGTCTCTCGAACTATTCCTTCACGACCAACCAGTCTAGATCGCGTGGCAGTCCGCTTGATAGCACCTCCGCTCCCTGCGTCGTGACGGCGACATCGTCGTTGAGGCGGAAACCGCCGACGCCGTCGAGGTAGACGGCCGGCTCCATATTGTGAACCATGCCCGCGCGCAGGGTGTGATGGGACGCGGGATGCACAATCGGCGCGGCGGCGTGGTTAATCGCCTGAAAACCGAAGCCGTGGCCGAGGCCATGCTTGAAGTCGTCGCCGAATCCCGCCGCGCGCATCACCGCGCGCGCAGCCGCGTCCACGTCCTTCGCCGCAGCGCCGTCACGAATCACACGCAGGGCGGCGTCTTGCGCGGCCACGCACGCCTGGTGCGCCTTCACCCACGTGTCGCTGATGTCGCCGGCAAAGAAGCCGCGCGTCAGCTCCGCCCAGTAGCCGTTGACCGAGACCTCAAGCTGGACAGAGACGGTATCCCCACGCGCGATCACCGCGCCGCTCGTCAGGTTGAAGGCCTTGTACGCCTGCGCCGCGCGTTTGCCCGTCATCACGTGGACATGGGCGACGACATGCGTTGCGCCGGGAGCCGCAAAACCCGCGCGGATCATCGCGCCGTGCGTCGCCGCCGCCACATCCGCCTCGCCCGCGCCGACATGCACCGCCGCCCGCGCCGCCTCGAAGCCTGCCCGCGCCACCGCCTCCGAGCGCCGAATCATGTCCAGTTCCTCGCCGGTCTTGACCGACGCCATCTCTTCGAGCAGCGCCGTCGCGTCGCGCAGTTGGGCGTCTGGCAGCAGCTCGCGCAGCAGATCGAGGGTCGTCGCGCCGGGGATGCCGACCTGAGTGTACGCCGTGGCGATGGGCGAGCGCCCGCCCTCATAGCCGACGGTCGCCCGCGCGGGCAGGCCGGCCTGCGCCAGTAGCTCCTTGAGCGGCTCACGCACCGAAGGGATGGTCGTGCTGATCGTGCTCAGCGTCTCCTCGGTGAAGGTCTTGATGGCGGTCGCCGTACCCTCCGGCACGAGGTCCGTTTCGTCCTTGGGCAGCGCCAACCGGAAGGCGACGCCCGCGCCCGCCCGCGAGACGACGCAGAACGTGTTGCCGAGGATGGGCTGGTACCCGGTCATCATCGTGACGTGCTCCGGCAGCCGGCAGATCAGCGCGTCATAGTTCGCGCGCCGCATACCCTCGGCGATCATCTCGATACGCTCGTCTCGCATACATTTGCTCCTTTTCCACTGACCGCCGCTCTGCCGGGCGAGGGTTGGGTACGGTTCACACAGAGTAAGAGGGAGTTCACGCGGAGTTACACAGAGTTACACAGAGTTACACAGAGTTACACAGAGTTTTTGGAGTTGAGCGTCGTGCGTCAACCGCCGACCCATACCCTTCGCAGCATGTTCTCTCTCAAGAAACTCTGTGTAACTCCGTTTTCACTCCCTTAAACTCTGCGTGAACCGT
>DATEGV010000461.1:0-3958 GCA_035279925.1 Ktedonobacterales bacterium
CCAGGTAAAATCAGGGTTAATGCCCCATTCAGGTATGACTTTTGGATGAAGTTTTGGTACGGCTCATTGTAGACTTGCCCTGTTTCCGCCGCTGAAGTTCCACCTGTTCTCGCAGTTCGGCGTTCTCCAGCCGAAGCGCCTCTATCTCGGCGCGCAGGACGCGCGCTTCGTCGCGCATCGCGAGTACCCTTTGAATGCCGAACTGATTGATGCCTGTGTCCGCAAGCTCCGCCACCTCTGCGATCTGGCGCAAATCGTTATCTGAATAGCGCCGGGTGTTGCCTTTGCTGCGTTCCGGAGCGATGAGTCCGCCCTCTTCCATGCGGCGCAGTTGCTGCTGCGGAACGCCGGATAGGTCGGCAACCACAGCAATCGAGTACTTCGGGAGATGCGGATTGTCAAACGACCGTTCGGCCGGTGAGCGTTTCTGTCGCATAACGTGTTTCTCCCTCTCGGGCAGAGCCCAGATCCTCTAAATGGCAACGCCCGCGCGGGAGATCGCGTTTGTCGCACGATTGCTCCTGAACGGGCGTCACACGTTAGAACGTTTCGATTGCGCGGTCGGATCGTCGCTGGCTGATCGAGGAAGCGTCCAGCGAGTTCAGTACCCTAGTTGATCTGCGCGGGTTCGCGCGCCCCCGCCTTCTCCTCAATCAGTGTTGCCGCCGACTGGCCGCCGTTTGCCTCATGGATGGCGATACGCTTCGGGTGGGCGTGCGCGGCGAGCGGCACCGTCACATAGAGGATGCCGCGATCGTAGCGGGCGTCCACTTTGTTGCCGTCCACGTCTTTGGGGAAAGTGATCGAGCGCGTGTGCTCGCCCGGCCCGAACTCCCGCAGCAGAAACTTGGCGCTCTTGGGCGTGTCTGGCCCGTAGGTGTCCGTGGTCTTGACGCGCAGCGTCAACGTGTTCTGGCGCACCGTGAGGTCAATGTCGTCGGCCTGCGCGCCAGGAGCCATGATCTGGCACTCATACTGGCCGTCGCCCTCGATGACGTTCATCTGAGCGATCGGAGTCGTTCCAGCGCCGTAACCTGGCCGCAGAAACGCCTGCTCGAAGAGTTGACCCATCGCGTCGCGCAACGTGGTCACTTCACCAAATGGATCCCAGCGAGCAAGAGTACTCATACCGAATGCCCTCCTTTCGTTTGGAGCCATATGTGTTGTCCGCCGGCGCCCTCATCGCCGGGGCGCCTGAACTGCTCGCGTCACAATAATAGAAAATACTCCGATGTGTGTCAAGACATCTTGCAAAACTCTAACGATTATCTAACATGTTCCGTAAGATCATCCGGGCGACACCCGATCTCCTCGGAAGCCGTATACTCTTGGTAGGGACGAGATGCGAATACGCGAAGGGATTGGCGACGGCGAAGGGAGACGGTCACGCGATGGCGCAGGCAGCAGCGGACCACAAATACGAGCAGGCGCTCGAAGCGCGCATCACGGAGACGCTTCTCGAGCTGGCGGGACTGCCAAGCGTCTCCGGCCAGGAGGCGGCGGTGCGCGAGTATATCCAGAATCGGCTCGAACAACGGCTGAAACTCGCGCCGCGAACCGACCAGGCTGGCAATCTCTTCGCGCGGCTGCCGGGCGCTCCCGTCGCCCGTGACGCGGAGCCGCCGCTGCTGCTGAACGCGCACATGGACCGCGTGCCGCCCGGCCGCGCGCACACTCCCATCGTTGCGGACGGCGTGATGCGCAGCGATGGCGCGACGAACCTTGGCGCGGACGACAGCGCCGGTATCGCGATTGTCCTGCACACCGTCGAGGAGCTGCACTATCACGCGCTGCCGCATCCGCCCCTGCTGTTGCTCTTCACGACCGGCGAGGAGGTGGGCCTGACCGGGGCGAAGGCGTTCGATCCGGCGCCGTGGGGAGCGCGCGAAGGCATCGTCTTCGACAACGCGGGCGAGCCGGGCGAGATCGTGACCCGCGCCGCCACCTACATCGCCTTCGACGTGACATTGCGCGGCAGCGGCGGGCATCCGGGCAAGAGCCTGGATGGAACGGCCAGCGCCATCGAGATGTTCCGGCGGGCGGCGTACCCGTTCGGCTCGCTCGATGGCGACACCACGCGCGTCTCCATCGGGCGCATCGAGGGCGGCGTGGCCCGCAACGCGATCCCGGCGGAGCTTCGCGCGCAGGGCGAGGCGCGCACTCTGCTGGAAGGACAGGCCCAACAGGCGCTGTTGCAAACTATCGAGCGGGCGTTCACGGAGGCGGCGGCCTCGCTCGGCGGCAGCGCGACCGTCGAGTTCGACATCCACTGCGGCGGCTATACCGTCAGCACGGACGAGACGCTGCCGCGTGAGTACATGCGGGCGATCGAGCGCCACGACTGGCAGCCACGGACGATCACGACATTCATCGGAAGCGACGCCAGCGCCCTTCGCGGCAACGGCTGCGCCGTCTTCACGGTCTCGACGGGAGCGATGGAGGAGCACACCGAACGCGAATGGATCGCGCTGGCCCCGCTCGCGCGGCTGACACAGGTGACGGTGAACTTCCTGAGCGAATATCGGGCGCAGTGACCTTCGCGGCGCCAGTCATATCTAGCGCGCGCGCCACGAAGGCGACCGCCCGGTCTTCGTCAATGTCCAAGTGTCAGTTGGATAACTTTCACCAGCAACAGGATCACCGCGACGATGAGATACCCCCGTAGGGTAAGCAGGCCGACCTTGCGGGGCAAAGACCACACCGGCTTCGTGAGTTCCGCCAGTGGTGGCATGCGCCACGTGTCGCGGTCCACGCCCGCGAGCGCGAGCAGCTCAATGTCGGAGCCGCGTCGGCGGCGCTGGATTACTGTCACCACACCCATGGTCAGCAGCGCTCCCACGAGCAGCGCGGTCAACACGAGGGCCAGCGCGTTGGTATTGATGGTTGGGAAAAATGTAGTTGTGGCCAGGATGAGCGAGAGCTCCACCAGCACACCAACGATGACCACGGCGATAGCGTTGAGCCACGGCTTATTGATCGAAGGGCCAAGGACTGCCCTGTCGTTGCACAACAGCAGCAGGAACACCGTTGCGCTGGGCAGCAGGATGCCCGCCAGCGCCTGTACCGCTAGCGTTACGAGCGCCTGCGTGGGGCCAGACGAGAGCAGCACGAACGCGCCAGCGGCGACGATCATGGCCAAGAAGCTGCCGTAGAAGAACTTCGCCTGGAAAAACCCTCGATGCAGAGAATGCTTCATGCGGAAGACATCACCGAAGGCATAGGACGTCGAGAGCGTCACGGCGCAGGCGCCGATGATGCTGGCGTTTAGGAGCACGATCGCCAGCAGCGCGCCCATCACCGGACTGACGGCACGTGCCATCCCATTCGCTGCTGCGCCTACGTCCGTAAAATTGTTGTTATAGGGAGTATGGGCGAAAGCGAACGCAGCCGCGACGATCAGGCCCCCAGCGGTGATATTGGTGATGAAGGAGCCGACGATGGTGTCCAGCCGCTCGTGATTGAGCCAATGTGGTGTGATGCGCTTGTCCACGACATTGGACTGCTGGAAAAAGAGCTGCCAGGGGGCCACAGTAGTGCCGACGATCGCGACAAGCACAAGGAGTGATGTGGAATTGAGGCCGCCCCGAACCCCAGGGAAAAATGTGGCGTGCACGATGGGACCAACGGAGGGATGCGCGAGGATAGCGAGCGGGATCATCAACAGGCTTACGACGATGCAGATCCACATCGCGCGCTCCCACCTGCGGAAGCTGCCGGTGACGGTGATCGCGGTGAGGCCAGTGACACCAACCGGTACCGAAACGATCGGGCTGACCCCAAAGTAGCGGAGCGCCATAGTAAAGCCGATGAATTCGGTAACGATGGTCAGAAAGTTGAGGATGAACAGGTCGCCGACGGAGAACGCGCCCCAGAACTTACCGAAGCGCTCGAAGATCAATCGCGCATGTCCAACGCCGGTGACGACGCCCAGGCGTACAACCATCTCCTGATTGACGAT
>DATEGV010000462.1:0-2544 GCA_035279925.1 Ktedonobacterales bacterium
TGCCTTCGGCCTGCTCCGGCGCCATGTATTCGGGGGTGCCGATGGTGGTGCCGGTCTTGGTGAGGCCGCGCGCTCCTTGCAGCTTGGCGATGCCGAAGTCGGTCAGGAGGAGATGCCCAGGATTTTCCCGGTCTATCAGCATGTTGGACGGCTTGACGTCGCGGTGTACGATGCCGCGCAGGTGGGCGTGGTGCAGCGCCTGCGCCATCTGTGTCACCTGCGCCGCCGCTTCCGCGATGAGGACGGGCTTGCCCAGGCGATTGCGCAGTGTCCCACCCATGACGCATTGCATCACGAGATACACCAGATCATCGGTCTCGCCGCGATCGTAGACGGTCACGATGTTCGGGTGATTGAGCTGGGCGACGGCCTGCACTTCGCGCTCGAAGCGCCGCACGAAGCCCACTCGATCCTCGGCGTCGTTGGGAATGACCTTGATGGCGACATCACGAAGCTGATCGGCGTCGTGGCCGCGATAGACGTGCGAGGAGCCGCCCCGGCCGATTTCCTCGATGATGGTGTATTGGCCAAGCTGCCGGCCAATCAGATCATTCCAGCCCATCGTCGCTGTAGTCCTCGCTGCACGACATAAGACGCCACACGGGG
Source organism: Ktedonobacterales bacterium (assembly GCA_035279925.1). Taxonomy (GTDB): domain Bacteria; phylum Chloroflexota; class Ktedonobacteria; order Ktedonobacterales; family JADMIN01; genus DATEGV01. The sequence continues at coordinate 607 of DATEGV010000462.1, forward strand.
TACAGGCGTCTGCGCGCGTCCCCGGCTGCCAGCGACCATTGTACCCGAAGCAAATGGACCCTGGCTAGTATATAGACTGGCTGGGGCATGGTGAAATAGGACTTGTGGCGTATCGTGATGGCTGGTATCCTGCGAAGTGCGCTCGACCGTCGCGGCCGGCGCGCGTCGCGATGGCGCCTTTGCGTCTGGCGTGTCGAGTGGCAATGATGGGGTGTTGTATGAGCGACCAGATGGGCGACCAGAGTGAGAACGAGACGAACCCGGGCCCCAAAGAGCCAAGCCCGGTGAACGACGCCGCGCCGGCTCCCAGAGCGCCCGCGCCGCGCCCCCTCGTTGGGCGCTCCGGGGTCGGTCTGGCCGCGGTCCTGGCGACGGTGGTGACGCTGGCGATTGTCTTCGGCGTGCTTGATGTGACGCACGCGCTCTTCCCCCAGAAGACGCCGGACACCACGCGCCCGATCGTCATCAACGCGCGGCTCGTCGGCGGACCGACGGCGACCTCAATCGCTCTCTCCGATCTGCGGGTGGCGCCACAGCAACTGACGATGGCGTGTCATAGCGTGGCGGTCATCACACTCACGGCAACCGGCTCGCGGCCGGTCAGTTGGTCGGTGGATAGCGTGGGCCAGGGACTGCTGATCGGCGCGAACCAGCCACAGGCGGGCACACTGGCGGCGGGGAAGCAGGCGCACGTGTCGCTCACATCACTGGGCGCCGCGACGGACACCACTGTGTCCTTCGCGGACGACCAATCGAACATTCTCACGGTCCAGGTGAGTATCCATTGCCCGTGACCGCCGCGACCAACGCTGGCGCGAGCAGCCTTGACCCGAACGGCCCCCGCGTGGCATACTATATCCGAGCGGCATAGTCAGGATTCGTTGGCGGCGATCGCCGTCACCTGAGTGTGCGGAATCGGACGGTCCGCCGGCGCACGACGCCTCGATGGCCGCGACTCCGCGCGGAGGATATGAAAGTGAGCACGGAGACGACCGTTGGCGCCGAGCTTGAAGACTATAAATGGGGCTTTAGTAAGCCGGAGAACTATGTTTTCAAGTCGCGCAAGGGCCTCAGCCACGAGATCGTCGAAGAGATCTCGCAGATGAAGGGCGAGCCGCAATGGATGCGGGACTTCCGCCATAAGAGCCTGGACCAATTTTTGAAGCGGCCCATGCCCACCTGGGGCGGCGATCTGAGCTCGATTGATTTCGACGACATCTATTACTATATCAAGCCCACTCAGCAGGCAGGGGCGACCTGGGATGACCTGCCGGCTGAGATCAAAGAGACCTTTGAGCAATTGGGCATCCCGGAGGCGGAGCGCAAGTATCTCGCCGGCGTTGGCGCGCAATATGAAAGTGAGGTCATCTACCATAAGGTGCGCGAAGACCTCGAGAAGCTCGGCGTCATCTTCGTGGACCCCGGCACCGGCCTGCGCGAGCATGAAGATCTCTTCCGCCAGTACTTCGCGACGATCATCCCCCCAAACGATAACAAGTTCGCCGCGCTCAACAGCGCCGTCTGGAGCGGCGGCAGCTTCATCTACATCCCCAAGGGCGTGCGCGTCGAGATTCCGCTGCAAGCCTACTTCCGCATCAACGCGCAGAATATGGGGCAGTTCGAGCGCACGCTCATCATCGCCGACGAGGACTCCTACGTACATTATGTCGAGGGATGTACGGCTCCCACCTACACCAGCGACAGCCTGCACAGCGCCGTCGTCGAGATCATCGTCAAGAAGAACGCGCGTGTGCGCTACACCACCATCCAGAACTGGTCCAAGAACGTCTACAATCTCGTCACCAAGCGCGCCACCGCCTACGAGGGCGCGACGATGGAATGGGTGGACGGCAATCTTGGAAGCAAGCTAACAATGAAGTACCCGGCCGTCTGGCTGATGGAGCCGCACGCGCGCGGTGAGGTGCTCTCCGTCGCGTT
>DATEGV010000463.1:0-2253 GCA_035279925.1 Ktedonobacterales bacterium
CACCAACCACAGCGGCGAGACCTCCAAACCAAAGACAAAGTAGACGGCCGTGTACATCGCCAACCCCGCCAGCAGCGGCCAGAAGCGCCCGCGCCGGTCCGAGAGTCGCCCCACCACGGGCGTCAGCCCGGCACATCGTCACTCGCCCTTCGCTTGCGACTCACTTCTTCTTCCATGCGGAACAGCAAGGCGTGTAGCCAACAAGCGCCTGCGCCTGCGTGCGCTGCAATGTGCTACAGGTAAAGCGGCCTGGCCGGAGCGGTGTGAAATGCGCGCAGAGTTCACAGACATACTCTCCCTTGGACCAAGAAGCAACTGAATGCAGTAAGCTCGGCTCGACGCCTGGTGGCGCATACCCCACACTCCGCGCTCGCGTTTCTGCCGCCCGCGCGGCCGCGCGTTGCACGCCACTGATTCTAACCGTTTGTGGCGCGGGCTTTGTGAGCGGAGGCGGTGGTGGCGTCCGCTCTGGCGCGAGCGGGCCACTGGAGCGCTCCGTTTGGTACGTGTGAGGCGGAGCGGGTCGCGCTGCTGGTGGCGTCGCGCTATCCGAACTCGGCTGCGTCTGACCACTGGCGCCTGCATGATCAGAACGTACAGGCGGTGTCTGCCCCGCCTCGCGCACCTCGCGCAATCGGCTGAGCACGCGCTCCACCTGCCCGTCGGGGTCGCGCCGCCACTCGCTGGACCAGATGCGCAGAATCGTCCACCCCATCTTCTCAAGGTGGCTCTGACGCAGCCGATCGCGGTCGCGCGCGGTTTTGCTCGAATGGTAACTGCGTCCATCACACTCGATGCCGAGCAGGAAACGACCAGCCACCTCGGGGTCGCGCACCGCGAGATCAATGCGGTAGCCGGAGCATCCGACCTGCGTCGCTAGGCGCAGCCCTTTGCGGGTGAGCGCATCATACACCGCCTCTTCGAATGGCGAGTCGAAGGCGGTATCGTCCGCGTCGGGTTGCGTGTCGTGCAGTGACACGATCCCACGTTCGGCGTAGTCAAGGTATGAGCGCAGCACCTGAACACCCTCGCTGGCAAGTGAGGCGGGAATATCGAGCGCACGCAGGGATGACACGAGAATCATCTGCTCGCGGGCGCGGGTCACGGCCACATTCAGGCGTCGCGCGCCGCCGGTGCGGTTGACCGGCCCGAAATTGAGGCGCAGTCTGCCGTCGCCGGCCCGCCCGTACCCGACGGAGAGAATGATGACGTCGCGCTCGTCCCCTTGTACCGATTCAAGATTCTTGACGAAGATCCCATCGGGGCGATCCTCGTCCAGTAAATCGGCGAACGCCTCGGATTCCGGATCGCGTTTACGCCGTCGTTCGAGCGCGTTTTGGATGGCGTCCTGCTGCGCGGCGCTCAGCGCCACGATACCCAGCGAAAGGTCTGGCCGCCGATGCAGATGCTCGTAGATCAGGTCCACTACGCGCTCGGCCTCCGGTTGATTCGTCCGGGAGGCGCCAAAATCATAGAGCCCGTCTTCGACGTACTCGAAACGAACGCCGTCCGCGTGGACATCGCCGGGATTGGGGAACGTGATGAGCTTATCGTCGTAGAAGTGATGATTGGAGAAGGCGATCAGCGACTCGTGGCGGCTGCGGTAGTGCCACAGCAATGACCGCTCGCGCATACCGGTGGCGCGACACTCCTCCAGGATGCTCTCGCGCCGTCCATCTTCCAACACCGCTTCCGGGTCGTCGTCCTCGTCGTCGTCATGGTGTTCCTTCGCAAAGAACTGGGTGGGCGGCAACTGCTTCGAGTCGCCGACGACGATCAGCCGGCGTCCGCGCAGAATCGCGCAGATGGCGTCTTCGGGACGCACCTGGGAGGCCTCGTCGAAGACCACCACATCAAAGATGGGCGCGCTCTCCTCGACGAACTGGCTGACGCTCATGGGACTCATCATCCAGCAGGGTTTGAGGTCAATGAGCACCGGCGCGACCGACCGCACGATTTGCCGAATCGAGCCACGTGGGCGCTTCTGGGCGACGATCTGGCGCAGGCGCGTGAGACCTTTGCCTTGCGGCGACTCGCGAACCCCTTCCGCCCCGCGCAACGCCTGCATCCGCCGACGCAGCAGACGTGCGCGAAGCCGCTGCTTGGTAAGCTCGATATGCTCCTGATCCAGGAGGCGATAACGCGCGATGGTCATGTCGTGTCGCTCGCCGGAAAAGTGGGCCAGTTCGCGTGATTCAGCGCGGGCAGCGTCGAGCCAGCTCGCATAGAAACGATGCTCGAAGATGCGCGTGA
>DATEGV010000464.1:0-11159 GCA_035279925.1 Ktedonobacterales bacterium
CGCGCTGAGCGGCAAGGCGATGCTGCGTCGCGGGGTCGCGCGGTGGGCGACGATGGGCGGTATCCGGCTACTTTATCGCTGGTGGACGCGCGTGGCCGCTCGCCTCTTTCCGGAGGATACGCGCCGCGAAGCCATCGCGACCGCACTGGGCGTGCCGCTGCCGGACCGGCTCAACATGAGCTGGGTCACGCCGAGTCTGGCGGTCGGTGGGCGCGTGCGTCCCGGTGATGAGCGCCGCCTGGCCGCCGCTGGGGTGACGCGCGTCGTGGACACGCGCTCGGAGCATAAGGACGACGAGGCGGCGCTGCGAGCGCACGGCATCAGCTTGCTGTACTTGCCCGCGCCCGACACGACGCCGCTCTCCCTCGATCAATTGCGCGAGGGGTCGGCGTGGGTCAACGCGCAGATCGCCGGTGGCCAGAAGGTGCTGATCCACTGCGAACATGGCGTCGGCCGCAGCGTCCTCCTGACCGCGTCCGCCCTGGTGGCCAAAGGTATGAGCGCCCATGACGCCATCACGCTGATTCAGCGCCGTCGTTGGCAGGCCGCGCCGAACCATCGGCAGGTGCGCCGGCTACAGGAGTTCGAGCGGGACGCGCGCGGCGGCTAGTCTACCGAACGCGGCTCACACGTTGGCGTCGCGGACTCGGGCGGGAGGTCGTGGGTGGAAGGTGTTGCGTGCGGGGCATCCCACAAGCGGCAGCCACGATACGCCGCGCTGGCGTTGTTAGTATTGCTGGTCTTCCTGCTCTCAGCATGCGGCGGCGGCGGCGGACCGGTGCGGCACGCAAGGGCGCAGACCACTCCCGTCTGGAGCGGCACGCCGGTGGCGACGCCAGCGCCGCCCGCCGCTGGTGACTGGCCGGCGTTTGGGTACGACGCCGCGCGCAGCGGGGTGAACCTCACCGAAACGGCCATCACGCCATCCTCCGTCGCGGGGCTGCGTCAACTCTGGCGCGTGAGCCTGCCCGGCGTCGCGGACTCCGCGCCGATTCTGCTGCATGCGCTGACGCTGCCCAACGGCACGACGCGCGATCTCCTCTACGTCACCACGCGTGACGGTCGCCTGCTCGCGGTGGACGCCGCCACCGGCGCGATCCTCTGGTCGCGGCAACCGACGGGGCCGAAGATCACGCATTCGTCGCCTGTCGCGGACCCGACCCGTCAATTCGTCTATGCGTACGGATTGGATGGCGCGCTGCATAAATACCGCGCCACCACCGGCGACGAGGTGAGCGGGAACGGCTGGCCGGCGCGCGTCACGCTGATGACCGGGACGGAGAAGGAGTCGGGCGCGCTCAACGCCGCGAATGGGCGCGTCTATGTCGTGACGAGCGGCTATATCGGCGACGCGCCGCCGTATCAAGGACACGTGGTGACTGTGGATGAAGCGGCCGGCTCTACTACGGTCTACAATTCGCTCTGCTCTAACATCATGCATCTTCTCGTCTCCGTGGACTGTTCCTCTGAACAGTCGGGCATCTGGGCGCGCGCCGGCTCCGTGGTTGATCCCGTCACCGGCGACGTTTTTGTGACGACAGGCAACGGTCCCTACACCGGCGACAGTGGCGGCCACGACTGGGGCGATAGCGTCCTCGAGCTTACGCCCGACGGTTCCCGACTGCTCGATTCGTATACGCCAGACGATTATCAGCAACTCGACCAGAGCGACGCGGACCTTGGCAGCGTCGCGCCCGCGCTGCTCCCTACGATTCCCCACAGCGCGACCCCCTATCTGCTCGTACAGGAAGGCAAAGACGGCAAACTGCGCCTGCTCAATCGGCAGAACCTTTCGGGCGCGGGCGGCCCGGGATACACCGGCGGCGAGCGGCAGATCATCTCCCTGGAATGCGGAGTCTTTCACCAGCCGGCCGTCTGGACCGACATGGCTGGAGAGGTCTGGGTCATCGTGCCCACCGTCTGCGGGCTGCGCGCCTTTCGCGCGGCCACGGATGCGCACGGCGAGACGAAGCTAGTGGCCGCGTGGAAAACGGATGGAACCACCACGTCGCCAGTTCTCGCGGGTGGCGTCCTCTACACCCTCACGAGCAACGCCGCGCTCGCGCTCGATCCACGGACTGGCAAGACGCTCTGGACGAGCGCGCGACCAGCGGTGGGTGGCACGATTGGTAATGTCCACTGGGAAAGCCCAATCGTGGCCGGCGGGCGCCTGTACTGCTCGGATGAAAACGGCGACCTCTACGCCTTCGGACTTTGACGCGCCGCCAGCCAGCGTGGTAGATTTATACAAATGGGGACGTTGAGAGCAGTTCACTTCGGTGATAGCCCGACACGTGACACGGTTGGTCGCGTGCTGGGCGCTTTTCATATTTGCGGCACGATACGGGAGGTGTCTGGCACATGAGCAGCGAAGAGGCGTGGCAGCGCAAGTTCGGCAAAGAGGGCCTCACCTTCGACGATGTTTTATTGCTTCCCGCGGAATCGAGCGTTCTCCCCGCCGAAGTCTCCACGGCGACCCGGCTGACAGCGGATATCTCCCTCAACATTCCCATTCTCTCCGCCGCGATGGACACCGTGACGGAGGCACGACTGGCGATTGGCCTGGCCCGCGAAGGCGGCCTTGGCGTCATCCACCGCAATCTCTCCATCGAAGATCAGGCGGCCGAGGTGGACAAGGTCAAACGCTCCGAATCGGGCATGATTATTGATCCGATTACCCTGGAACCCGGCGACTCGCTGCGCAATGCGCTCGGCGTGATGGCCCGCTATCACATCTCCGGCATCCCCATCACCGAGCACGGCACGCTCGTCGGCATCCTCACCAACCGCGACCTCCGCTTCGAGCAGGACCTGGACCGCCCTATCGCGGAGCTGATGACCAAGGAGCACCTGATTACGGCGCCCGTCGGCACGACGCTCGAACAGGCCAACGATATCCTGCACCGCTACAAAGTGGAGAAGCTGCCCGTCGTGGACGAGCACGGTCAACTGCGCGGACTCATCACCGTCAAAGACATCCAGAAGAAGATCCAGCATCCGCTGGCGGCCAAAGACGCCCAGGGACGGCTGCGCGTCGGCGCGGCGGTCGGCGTCGGACCGGACGCGCTCGCCCGCTGCGAGGCGCTGATCGCGGAAGATGTGGACGTGCTGATGGTGGACACCTCGCACGGCCACTCACGCATGGTGATCGAGACGGCGGCGCAGGTCGTCCGCGCGTTCGGCGCGCAGGCGCAGATCGTCGCCGGCAACGTGGCGACGGCAGAGGCCACCGAGGCGCTGGTGGCTGCAGGTGTACACGCGGTCAAAGTAGGAGTCGGGCCGGGCTGCTTCGCTGCCGGAACCCGCATCCTCATGGCTGACTCGACCTATAAGAACATCGAGGATGTGCAAGCGGGCGATCATGTGATCAACATGAACGGTGAAGCGGTTACGGTGCTGAAGGCCTGGTGTACCGGCGTCCGGGATGTTATGGCCATTCGCCACACGGGTTCCTATCGCGAGACCGTCGTCACACCGAATCATCGCTATTTCGTCGGCGATCTTACCTCGGTGAAACCAGTTACCGTGTCTGCAAGAGGCTACTCCTGGGTATTGGAGAAACCAACAAAGCGCGGCGTCTCGAAGCTCCAGTGGAAGGAAGTGGGCGCCGCCGAACGTGACGCGCTTTTGATGCCAAAACACATCGCCTTCGAGTTGCCGGAGAGCTTCACCGTTGACCTGCGCGAATTCGCAGTTCGCAAGGAGAAACAGCTCGGCCGCTACGAGACGAGCATTACCGACACTTACGAGGCAGGCTATCTCTTCGGCGCGTTTCTTGGCGACGGTCACGCACTCCTCGCGAAGTCGCGCAACTCTGTGCTTGGCCGCGTCTCGTGGTATTTTGCGCTCCATGAGCAAGAGATCGCGGACAAGCTCGCGCGCTGCGTGAAGCTTGTGACGGGTGTTGACCCCGTTCTCTCCCCCGACAGCCGGAAAATCAATGTGCGACTCTACTCGCTCCAGTGGGCCAGACTGCTCGCGGAGTTCGGCAAACGCAACGAGAAGCATCTGCCGGCGCGTTACCTCAGCGGCAATCGCGACTATCTGCGCGGGCTGTTCGATGGCCTGGTGGATAGTGATGGGTTCGTCAGCGCTGATGGCCGTGTCTCGTTCCACAATACCTCGCCGCGCCTCGTCGAACTATTCAACGTTCTGTGCCTTCTCATCAAAGGCAGTTTTCCGAACTGCGAGACTGAGCCGCCGAGCGCGGGCGGATTGAAGGGCACATCCGACGTCAACTGCCGTGAGAGCTATCGCTCACGCCTTAACCTCACCCACCTAAAACGCCACCTGAGCAACTTCCAGGTCGTCAAAAAGCTTGGCGCCCGCCGCCTCGACGTTGCCGTTCCGGTCTACGACATCGAAGTTGATTGTCCCACACACAGCTTCATCGCGGACAACGCGATCGTGCATAATTCAATCTGTACGACGCGGGTGGTGGCCGGGGCGGGAGTTCCGCAAATTACCGCGATTTTCGATTGCTCACAGGCAGCGGCGCGCTCCGGTGTCCCGGTCATCGGCGACGGCGGTATCCAGTATTCCGGCGACATCGCCAAGGCCATCGCGGCTGGTGCGGACTCCGTCATGCTTGGGGGATTGCTCGCGGGGGTGGACGAGAGTCCGGGCGAGCTCATCATCTCGCAGGGCGAACGCTATAAGGATTATCGCGGCATGGGCAGCATCGGCGCGATGAAGCGCCGCAGCTACAGCAAAGACCGCTACTTCCAGGCGGGGGTCAGCGACGAGAACGAGTTGATCGCCGAGGGCATCGAGGGGCGCGTCCCATACAAGGGGCCGCTCGCCAACGTCATCCATCAGCTTGTCGGCGGCTTGCGTCAGGGGATGGGCTATGTCGGCGCGCGAGATATCGCGGCACTCAAGGCGGAGACGCGCTTCATTCGCATCAGCGGCGCGGGCCTGCGCGAGAGCCACCCGCACGACATTCTCATCACCAAGGAAGCCCCGAACTACGGAGTGGGGCGGCGGTCATAGTCGCAACGGGAGCGGCGCGTCTCGGCTATTCCGCCGGCGCGCCCCCTCCTCGCGGTCCCATGACGGCGGCGCGGTCGTGGCGTGTCTGCTAGAATATGACGCGAGCGGCGGCGCCGGCTGGTGAGTGTCGGGCAGGTCAACGTCGGGCAGGTGAAGGCCAGAGGGATGATGCGAACCACAGAGTCCTCTCGCGAGGCGAAGGCGTTACCCGCGTCCCGATTCTCCGCACGCGCCGGACGTGTCGTCATCGCCGTTAGCGCGCTCGCCAGCCTCATCGTGTTCGCCCATATGGCCCAGTTGATCGTCGCGGCCTTCCACTCTGAGGCCGGGCGCTACGACTTCTCGTCGTACTACGCGGCGGGCGCGGCGCTGCGACACGACCTCCACGCGAACATCTACAGCCAGGCCGTGCTGAATCAGGCGAGCGCTCACGCCGGCCTGCTCGTCTTCCCGCCGTTGCCGTACACCTATCCACCTCTCTTCGCCATACTGCTCAGCCCATTCACCGCGCTCTCTTTTCGCGTGCTCTCGCGGGTGTGGCTGGCGGGCAGTTTTCTTCTCTGGATCGCCGTCGCGTCCATTCTCGCGCATGAGCTGTACTACTGGCTGCGCCCTGTCCTCACGTTTGCGCCTAGCGGCTCTGACGAGAACACGTCGCGCATCCAGCGCATCGCGCGTGATCCGGCCGCGTGGGTCGCCGCCGCGCTGGCGTCGTGGCTCGTGCTGACATCCTCACCCGCCGCGCAGACCATGTCCACCGGGCAGGTCAACTTCCTGGTGCTGATTCCGCTCGCGCTGGTTCCCTGGCTGACGCGGCTGCGCAATGAACGCTGGGTGGGAATCGCGATTGCCATCGCCGCGATGCTCAAGTTCACGCCCGCGCTGCTGATTGGCTATCTCGTGCTACGCCGTCGCTGGGACGCGGTGGTCGCCGCCGTGGCCGCGCTGGCGGTTCTAGCGGCGCTAAGCGCGCTGGTCGTCGGCCCGGGGACCGTTCTGGCGTCCATTCCGCAGGCGCTGGCCGTCGGTGGCGGCGACGCCAACGCCGCACATAATCAGGCGTTGTTCGCGCCGCTACTCAACACGCTTGGCGCGGGCTCATCGAGCGGGCTGGCGCTCGCGGCCAGGGTTGTCACCGGCCTGGGGGCGCTGCTGCTCGCCATCTGGCTGTTTCGCCCCACCGCGCCACGTCCAGCCGAGAGCCGCTACGACCCTGACCGCGAGAACATCGGCTACATGATTGCGCTCTGCGCCATGCTGCTTATCTCGCCGACCGCCTGGGTCCACCACTACGTCTGGATCCTCCCCGCCTCCGCGCTCGCGCTTGGACTCACGCTGCGCCACCTGCTCACCGTCCGCGAGCCGGCGCAGTGGCGGCGCGTCATCGTCGAGCTTGTAGTCGTCCTGATCGTCATCCAGGGCCTGACGCTGGCGCTCCCCGCGACCTGGGACTCCGACCCGACCCCCGCCGTACGCACCTTCCTGGGGCTGCATCTGTGGCCCATCATGCTTGAAATGCGCCCACTCGCGACCCTCCTGCTTACGTGCCTGCTCTGCTGGTGGTATGGACGCGTGGAGACGACCGCGCCGCGTGCGGAGTCCGGTGTGGTGGCTGCGCCGTAGCGCCGCGCGGACTGATATAATGGGGACGGTTCACACAGAGTCACGCAGAGTCACACAGAGTCACGCAGAGTCACGCAGAGTCACGCAGAGTGGGCATCTAAAACATGCCCACGAGGCGGACTCCCGGCGAACGCAACGAGGGCATCCAGGCGCGGTTGCAACCGCCGCCCGCTTGCCAATTTCGGCGCACGCTCCCTCTGACTCTGTGCAACTCCGCGTGAACTCCCTTTGACTCTGCGTGAACCGTACCTCGTCTCTCGTAGGGAACCAGCACGCGAGCGCCAACCGTAACGATCAAGGAGTATACAGTGTCCGCCCAGCCTCACGCAGCCGAGCTTGATAGAGATCAGCGCGCCCTCGACGAGGTGGCGCTCACTCGCGATGAGTACGCGCGCATCGTGTCGCTGCTTGGTCGTGTCCCGAACCGGTTGGAACTTGGCCTCTTTGGCGCGATGTGGAGCGAGCACTGCGGGTACAAGAACAGTCGCCCGCTGCTAAAACGCTTCCCGACGACCGGGGAGCGCGTGCTGCTGAAAGCCGGCGAGGAGAACGCGGGTGCGGTGGACATCGGCGACGGGTTGGCGGTCGTGATGAAGATCGAGAGCCACAACCACCCCAGCGCCGTCGAGCCGTATCAGGGCGCGGCCACTGGCGTCGGCGGCATCGTCCGCGATATCTTCACGATGGGCGCGCGTCCCATCGCCCTGCTGGATTCGCTGCGTTTCGGCCTGCTCTCGGAGCCGCGCGGCCGCTATCTCTTCTCCGGCATCGTCGGCGGTGTCGGTGGATATGGGAACTGCCTCGGTATACCGACGGTTGGCGGCGAGATCTATTTCGACGCGAGTTACAGCGGCAATCCGCTGGTCAACGCGATGTGCGTCGGGATCATCGAGACGGGCAAGCTCATTCCCGCCCGCGCCGAGGGGGCCGGTAATCCCGTGCTGGTCGTGGGCGCCTCCACCGGCCGCGACGGCATACACGGCGCGACCTTCGCCTCCGTCGAGCTTGACGAGTCCTCTGAGGAGCGGCGCCCCGCCGTGCAGGTCGGCAACCCCTTCACGGAGAAGCTGTTGATGGAGGCCTGCCTCGAACTGCGCGACAAGGGCTGGATCGTCGGTATGCAGGACCTTGGCGCGGCCGGCATGACAAGCTCCACCGTGGAGAGCGCCCACAAAGGCCACTCCGGGATTGACCTCGATGTGCTGAAGGCGCCGCGCCGCGAGTCGGGCATGACACCCTACGACATCATGCTCTCCGAGTCGCAGGAGCGCATGCTCGTCATCGCCCATGCCGGCCATGAACAGGACGTAATGGCCCTCTTCGACCGCTGGGGGCTGCACAGCGCGGTGATCGGCCAGGTCATCGCGGAGCCGGTGATTCGCGTGCGCGAGGGCGAGCGCGTCGTGGCCGAGATTCCCACGCGCTTGCTGACGGATGAGGCTCCGGCCTATGTTCGCGAGAGCGTGGCTCCGGCTGAGCAAGCCGAGCTCTGGCGGTTCGACGTTGCCGCGCTGACGCCCGCGCCGCGCTCGCCTGATGAGGCGCTGCGGCTGCTGCTGGCCTCGCCCGATCTCTGTAGCCGCGAGGACGTATACCGCACCTACGACACGATGGTGGGAGCCAACACACTGCTCGGCCCCGGCAGCGACGCGGCGGTTCTGCGCATTCGCGACGGCGACGACCGCGATACCGGCCGGCCCATCGCGCTCAGCACCGACGGCAACGGGCGACTCACCTACCTCGACCCGTTCAACGGTGGCGCGCTCGCGGTGGCCGAGGCCGCGCGCAATGTCGTCTGCTCTGGCGCCCGGCCGCTGGCCCTCACGAACTGCCTGAACTTCGGCAATCCTGAGAAGCCGACCGCCTACTATCAGTTAGAGCGCGCCATCGCGGGCATGGCCGAGGCCGCGCGCGTCCTGGAGACACCGGTGATCTCCGGCAATGTCAGCCTGTATAACGAGAGCTTCGGCGCCGGCATCTATCCAACGCCGGTCGTCGGTATGGTTGGCCTCATCGAGAATCGTGCGCCGACGCCGAGCGCGTTCCAGACAGCAGGCGACATCGTGGCGCTGGTGGGCGACCTCACCAGCGATCCCACCACGCTCAACGGGAGCTCGTATCTGGCGACGCTGCACGCCACCGTGGCCGGACGTCCGCCCACGCTCGATGCGCAACGCGAGCGGGCGGTACAGCGCCTCACGCTGGCGGCCATCGAACGCGGCCTCGCGGCGTCGGCGCACGACTGTAGCGATGGTGGGCTGGCGGTGGCGCTGGCGGAATGCTGCATGTGGTCGGGACTGGGCTGTGTCGGCGAGGACGCGCTCACGGAGGCGACCGCGGGCGATCGGCTGCGCGCCACGGCCCTGCTCTTCGGAGAAGCGCCCTCGCGCATCGTCCTGAGCGTCTCGCCCACCCATTGGGACGACTTGGCGCGGCTCGCGGACGAGCATGGCGTCGCCATAGGCCGGTTGGGGACCGTTGGCGGGGATCGCCTCACGCTACCCGGCCTGCTCGATCAATCGGTCGCGGAGTTGCACTCGCTCTGGCGCAATGGGCTGGCCAACGCGCTCGCGGGCGTGGCGGAAGCAGAGGAACGTGATGGAACCGGGCCGGTCGCATGACGACGAGAAGACTCGCGGCGGTGGACCGAGCGCGGAGACGTTGCGCACCCACCTCGTGCGCGATCTGCGCGCCGGCGGTATCCTGCGCGACGCGGCGGTGGAGCGGGCGCTGCTCGCCGTTCCACGCCACCTCTTTCTGCCCGATGTTCCCTTGCGCGAAGCCTACGCCGACATCGCTGTGCCCACGCGCTGGCAGGACGGCGCCCCGATCAGTTCGGCCTCGCAGCCGGCGATTGTCGCCATTATGCTGGAGCAACTGCGCGTCACGACGGGGATGCGCGTACTTGAGATCGGGGCTGGGACCGGCTACAACGCCGCACTGCTCGCGGAGCTTGTCGGACCCAGCGGCGTAGTCACCACGCTCGACATAGACCGCGACATCGTAGACGACGCCACCACGCACCTGGCGGCGGCCGGTTACACCGGCGTCCACGCGATCACGTCAGACGGCGCATTTGGCTGGCCGGAAAACGCGCCCTACGACCGGGTCATCTTGACAGTGGGCGCCGCCGATATCGCGCCCGCCTGGTTCGATCAGCTCGCGGAGGGAGGTCTGCTCGTGCTGCCGCTCTGGTTGGGCGGCGCGCAGGCGAGCGTAGCGTTCCGCAAGCGTGGGGGCGCGCTGCGTAGCGAGTCAATCGCGTCCTGCGGCTTCATGCGTCTGCGTGGCGAGGAGGCCGGCTCCGAGCGGGTGGTCACGCTCCCTGGCGGCCGGCAGCTCTTCGCCGAGGACGCCGAGCGCATCGCGGACCCCATCGCCGCGCTGCTGCGCACACGCCCGCGTCTCCGATTCTGGACGCGCCCAACGCCGCCCATCCTGCAACGCCTGGGAGTGACGGGCCACCTCGTCGTCAGTCTTTATAATCAAAAGCAAGGGGCGCAGCGCCAGCGCACCCGTGCGCGCCAGGGCGTCTATGTCGAAGGGGAAGATGGGCCGTCGCTGGCGCTCTTCTCCAACAGCCAGCGCTTCGTGCTCTACTTCGGCAGCGACGCCGCCGAGCGCGCCGTCAAGGATGTGAGCGACGAAGAACCAGGCGTGACGACCACGCCGATTGAACGCTGGCGCATCGTGGCATACCCGATCGCGCGCACACCGCCCGCTGTTCCGGCCGGGGCGCTGCGTCTCACGCGCCGCCGCTTCGCCTATGATATCTGGCTGGATGATGGCGCAGCGCGAACGTAAGTGTTCAGCATTGACGACTCGCTGCCAGCTTTCTTCCGGCGGCGGCGTCCGCGTTAGACTCGCGCTGCATACCAGTCCAACACTCGTAAAGCGCGGAGGGTGATCCACCTGCTCGGTCTGCCTTCGCCATCGTCCGTCTCCACCGGCATCTTGCCAGGGTACTGGGTCTCGAGCGGCCATCTGCCGTCGCCGTCACGCTTGGAGATGACCAGCTCGATCGCCTCGGCCACACGCTCGTCCGGCGCGACGCTGGCGCTGCGCAGGTAATCCAGCCCCCGCAGCACATCGTAATGCCACCACGTCGGGAAGGCGAAGCGCGTCCACGCGGCGTCGCCCTTGCGATCTCGCTCGATCACCTCGCCAGTTGACCGGCGACGGAAGAGGCGACGCTCGAGGAGGTACTCCTGCCCGCGGAGACGGGCTGCCGTCAGCTCCGGGCTAGCCCCAGCCGCCCGTTCCTGCTCGAGCAGCGTTTCCAGCACGCAGATCGTGGTATTAAACGAGGACCGCGTCGAGCCGTTCTCCGCCTCGCAGTTCCAGCCGCCATCCGAGAGCTGCTCGCCGAGTAGCCGGTGGACGATGCCTTGGACGTCCTGGCCAAAGTAGGCGCCGCTCGCCGCCACCTGCCCGTTGATGCACGGCTCAACCTCGCCGACGAAGAAGGGGTTGTCCGTTCCCTGCGGACCCCATCCCGGCCACACCACGCGGTCACGGACGAGGCCCACCGCCCGCTGAGCCTC
>DATEGV010000465.1:0-3685 GCA_035279925.1 Ktedonobacterales bacterium
CAGCGTAATGGCCATATATCTCACCGCTCTCTCGACGCGGATTCGCCGTATCACGGTCGCGTCACAGGCGAAGGCGCGCAGCGACTCCCACACCGGCCAAAGCTCTTCGGCTGGGACATGTGACAAACGTCGCTGACATGAACCGTAGCGTCCGACTACGGTGCGGGAAGACATTTGATGTCGTATACGCTGCGGCTCAACGGTATCGAGCGCGGCGACGAGTAGCGAGAGGAGAGGGCGCATGGCCAGTCTGAGCCAGGGGAACGTCCAGAAGAATGAGGAGTTATTGCTGCTGCGGGAGCGCGTGATAGAGGTTCTCCACACGGTCTTCGACCCCGAATTGGGTGTCAATATTGTTGATTTGGGACTGATCTATGACGTGTCGGTGACCGACGACCGGCGCGTCACGATCACTATGACGCTTACGACCCCCGGCTGCCCCATGCACGATTCAATTGGAGAAGGCATTGGCGCGGCGTTGCGGTCTGTGGAAGGCGTGGTCGGCGGTGAGGTAAACGTCGTATGGGAGCCGCGCTGGGAGCCATCCATGATGAGCGAGGCGGGTCGCGTCGCGCTCGGCTTCTGGTAGCGATCGGTCTCGCGTACCGGCCCGGCCGCGTGCATCACACTGTCTGCCTCGACGGTTTAGCTCCATGCGCTACTCGGCGAAGGTCGGTCGCGTCTGCTCGGACCCCTTCGGCGCGATGGCGCGTATCACATTCGCCGCCGCTAGAACCAGACCCGCGCCAAACACCACACATGAAAATCGCAGTGGCAGTGTCCAGGCCAGCGCCGAAGCGACTACCGCGCCAAGCAGTCCGCAGTTCAGCAGCCAGAATGTCGCGGTAGCCCATTGCTGCTGGACGAGGTCGCGCATGAGAGGCACTTTTGTCTTCCCGACGAGAGGCGCGTAGCGGCTCTGCCACACCAGAAACGGCACAATCTTATACAGATAGCCGATGGCGGTCTGCCCAAGCCACCCCACAAACACACTCAGCGCCAACGCCATGAGAATGCCCGTTCTATGACAGCCGAAGACCGCCGCGCCGACCGCAAGCGGCAGAACACAGGTCAGGTACACTACGGCGACGCTCGCGTGGCGCTGGGTCGTGTCGAGCACTCGACGCTGTCGCAGTCGGAGCATCCGCCAGTAGTCGTACGCGTACATCCAAACCGCGACGACCAACACACCGCCGCAGAGCGCCTTCCCCCACCGCACATCACACGCAGACGACGCCGCCAGCCCCACCACGCCAACATTGAGCAGCGCGAAGATGAGCCGTCCAAGCCTATCCGTATGGTTGTGCACGAGCGCGAACATACGAACTAGGGTGTAGGATACGCCGAGCAGTGTACACGTCAACCAGCCGATGACACCAATCGTGATGTGCGCGAGCAATAGGCGAGCGAATCCCGTGGGCAAAAAGTCGAACTGCAGATCGAGCGCGGCTGTCAGCCCAAGACTCACGACGACACACAAATAGCCGATGGCGGCCGTCAGGTACCACGCCGTCAATGGCCGGCTTGCGGCGCGCGCTAGAGTCGCGCCCATGATGACCACATAGTGCGCAACCGTCGCGACGATCACCGACCCGCCCACAATGAGCAACACGCCCCGCTGAAACCAAAACCCGCAGACGAGCGCCGTGACGCCCACCACGAACATCGGATAGAGGGTAAAGGCCAGTCGTCGCGCATGCAGCCCGCTCCGCAAGATGACCGGCGCAAGTTGCAGAGACGCGCCCATGATCGTCATCGTGAGCCAGCCCAGGGTCACAATGTGGACGAGCGCAAGCACTCGTGGCTCGTTGTACGCCACCAGCGCGAGCGGAGCCACAAAGGGCGCCATCAATCCGAAGATTGCGGAGGCGAGCGCGCCCGTCGCGAGAAACGGCAGCGGCAGCCACAGCGATACGCCGCCGCGGCCTCCCGCGCTCATACCCGTTACGGCAATCTGTGGAGGCCGCGCTTTCGCTATTTGTGGCTCATTGGTCATCGTCTATGCTCCCGTGGCGAGCGCCAGCCCGCCGCCGTCTCCGCTAACGCTCTTTGGTGAAGCGGACGATCCACTCATCGGCGCCGACGTGCTCGGTCGCGTGGGAGAATCCACGCTGGTCCAGTACGTCGTAGAGTGGAGCGGGCTCGAATGGCGCGATGATGAGCAGCGACTGACCGCGCTCGATACCGCTCGCTGTCTCGAGGATGCGCACGAAGGGCTCGCCGCCTTCCGCGAGCTCTGGCCGCACATCCAAGATTGAGGTCGCGGCCAGCTTCCAGTCGTTGACGATTCGCGTTTGGTTAGCCATGGCGTTTCTCCCACCGTTCAGATGCGTACAGGCGAGCAACCGCGCGGCCTGGTGTCGTGGGTTGCGCGCAGACTGTACGCTAATTAGGGGTAGGAGTCAGCGACTTTCGTCGCTTTCACCGGCGGCATACGGCTCACACCCACTGCCGCGTTTCATTGAGGAGATCAACGATGCCGGTCGCGGTCGAGGAAGTGCGTAAAGTTCCGCTCTTCGGGTCGCTGAACGCCGATGATTTGGCGCACGTAGCGGCGGTAACGGTTGAGAGGCGTTACGACCGCGGCAATATCATCGCGCTGGAGGGTGAACGCGGCGGCGCTCTCTATTACGTCGTCAGTGGCGTCGTCAAGGTATTCAAAACCTCCGCCGAGGGCAAAGAACAAGTGTTGCGACTCCTCGGTCCGGGCCAAACCTTCAACGATGTTCCCGCGCTTGACGGAGGTCCCAACCCGGCCAGCGCCGCCGCGATGGAGGCGAGCGTCGTATACGCGACGGGTGGAGTCGAGCTGCGGCGCATGATCCTCGAGCGACCCGGTGTGGCGCAGGCCACCGTGCGGGCGCTGGCGCAGGCCCTCCGGCATCTCGTGTCTCTCGTCGAAGATCTCTCGTTTCGGCACGTTACGGCGCGTGTGGCCAAGATTCTCCTGGAACGGGACGCGGACACCGCTAAAGGCGCGGGAGCACATCGGCTGACGCAGCAAGAGATGGCGGCGATGGCGGGCACCGCGCGCGAAATGGTCGGCAGGTCCCTCAAGGAACTCGAATCAAGTGGGGCTATCGAGCTCAAGCATGGCCACATCAAAGTCATCCACCGAGAGCGGCTCGAAATACTTCTCTAGTGGTCGCGCGTGTTCGCGCACGTCGGCCCGCGCTGGCCATTGCGACAAATGTCGCTGTCGGTCGGAGCAATCTCACCCATACTACGTGTAGCCGCCGTTCTTCACACGGGTGTAAAGACGGCTTCACACTGATGGGAGAGAAACTATGAGCGACATAACACAGGCGATCGCCGCGCACCACCGGGAGCTGACCGATCGGCTTTCCGCCGAGGTAGCGAATGTCGAAGACGCGCGTTCAAATGGAGAGGGCCTCGTTGCGTTCCTGCGCGACGAGTTACTGCCGCACGCGGCGGGCGAAGAAACACACCTCTATCCCCGTGTGGATCGCCTCATCAAACAGCACGGTGACGCCACGGCCACGATGAGGGTTGACCACGAGGAGATCGTCCGCCTCACCGAAGAGATCGAGCGGGTCGCCGGTGAGTTGACTGCGGCCCAGACAACGACGGAACGCGACGAACGCCGGCGCAGCCTGTCGCGGCTCGGTCTCCAACTGGAAGCGATCCTCGCGCTGCATGCGCGGAAGGAAGAAGTCGTCTATCT
>DATEGV010000466.1:0-3712 GCA_035279925.1 Ktedonobacterales bacterium
GCGGTCGCGGGTCAGTCCAGCCCGCAGATAGACCTCGAAGACATGGAAGTTGTGGTGCGGTCGCGCGCCATGCTCCAGTTTGCTCGCCAGCCAGTTGAACGTGCCGGAGTCCATGCGGTTACGGAAGCGCTCGCCCAGCGACTCAAAGAACGGTGAGGCGCCGACACGTTCCAGGTACTCGTTGCCGATCCAGTACGCCTCGACGACGCGCCGGTCGAAGGGGTCGGGGATGTTGTTGGCCTGGGCGATCAGCCGCAGATAGGGATACGCGCCGTCGAAGCGACGTTCGAGATCGAGCAGACCCTGATCGGTCGCGCCCTGGGTGACGTACTGGAACAGCGCGGGGTGGTCATCGGGACCACAGTAGCCGAGCCGGTTGGGCGGGAAGGCGTAGCGGCCAAAGAGCAACGCGCCGTTTACCGTCGTTCGTGTCATGCTGCTCGTCATGCGATCACCGCCTTCTCCGGCGCCGGTTCAGCGACCCGCGCGCCACGTAGCTCCTCGCGCCGGCCCACCGTGAAGATGACCAGCAGCGCCACCAGGATCAACGCTAGCCCGAACAGGGTCTTTGAGCTGATGCTCGTGTGCTTGTTGACCACCACGAGCAGCGTGGTGATGATTGGCGAGCCGGCGCCGATGGCGATCACCGCCGTCGCCGAGGCGTGACGCAGGCCGGCGATTGAGGTCACGGTAAACGCCAGCAGTATCAGCCCCGTCACAATCACGTATTGCCATTGTGTGCTGGTGAGATGGCGGACGGCGCCAAGGTGGCCCGTCGCGCCGACGTAGCCGACGAGCAACGCGGAGCCGATGGTCATCTTGAAGACCATCACCGTCATCATCGAGACACTGCGCAGCAGCAGCTTGATCACGATGAAGTCGAAGGCGAACATCACGGTGGCCGCCAGTAGGAAGATCACTCCGGTGTCCCAGCGGACGGCGTTCACCTTGACGCCGAACGAGAGGCCCACGAAGAGGACGCCGAGCGCCAGCCAGACGGCGGGGCCGAACCGGTCGCGCAGAAAGAGCGCGGCGAAAATCGCGACGTACAGGAACTGCAGGTGGTCTACCAACGCCGCCGTGACAGGCGTGCTGAGCTGCAAGCCACGGAAGTCTAGCGCGTAGCTGACGCTGCCGCCGATCAGCGCGACCACGGCGAGCAGCGCCACCTGCCGGCGGGTCAGCCGCTTCAGCTCCGCGCGGGCGCCGGTGAAGAAGAACAGCAGCATGAGCACGCAGACGCCCACCACCGCGTTTTTCAGCGCCGTGTAGAGGGTGGAATCCTTGAACGTCTTGACACCGCTGCTGTTCACGTAGATCGCAACGCCGCTGATGACCGCGTTGAGCGCGGCAAAGGCGTAGCCCACACGTGGATTGCCGGGTTTGCGCGCTGTCGTGGCGGGAGCCGTGTTCCCGCGCGGGGCGGTCGCGCCGGAGGCGTTCGGGTCGCTATTCATGCGCCACTCTCCATTTTACGGTCGCCGCGCGTCCAATCGCAGAGCCAGTCGCACCAGGCGTCGAGGCCCTCGCCGGTGCGGCAACTCAGCTCGAAGACGCGCAGGCGCGGGTTGACGGCCAGCGCATGAGCGCGCACCGTCGCCACGTCATAGTCCACGTAGGGCAGCAGATCGAGCTTGTTCACCACCAGCGCGTCGGCGACGGCGAACATCTGTGGGTACTTGGCGGGCTTGTCGTCGCCTTCGGTCGTACTGACGAGCACGACGCGCGCATCCTCGCCGAGATTCCACGCGGCGGGGCAGACGAGATTGCCGACATTCTCGATCACCACCAACTCCAGCGCCGAGAGGTCGAGTTGATCCAGCGCCGCGCCGACCATATGCGCCTCCAGGTGACAGGCGCCGCGCGTGTTGATCTGCACGGCCTCCGCGCCGGCGCGCTCGATGCGCTCAGCGTCGGCGGTGGTCTCGATGTCGCCCTCGATCACCCCAAGCGTGAGCCGGCCACGCAGCCGCTCAATCGTGCGCTCGAGCAGCGTCGTCTTGCCGGCCCCCGGCGAGCTCATCATGTTGAGCGCGCGTATGCCGCGCGCCGCCAGTCGCTGGTGGATCGCCTCGGCGGTGGTGTCGTTCGCCACCAGAATGTTCTCGACAATCGTGACCTTGGGCATTGTTCTCAACCCGCCTCTTCTCCGGTTTCGATTTCCATGTCCAGCACCTGCAGCTCTACACCGGAGATGATCTGATCGCTCCACACGCCACAGTCGGGACATTGCGCGATGTAGTCGCTGACGGCGAAGTCGCGATCACAACCCCGGCAGTGGGCGCGGTGCGGCACGGTCTCCACCGCCAGGCGAGCGCCAGCCAGCAGTGGATTCTCGCTAGCCAGCATCTCGAAGCAGAAGGTCAGCGAGTCGGGAACGACGCCGCTGGCGTCACCGATGCGTAGCCGCACCGAGGTGACGCGCGTCGCGTGATGTTCGCCGGCCCGCGTCGCCACGACATCGGCGATCCCTTCAGCTATCGCAAGCTCGTGCATACGACGCCTACATCGAGCGGATCTTCTGATATCGCTGAATGTCCGGCAGCAGTTGCCGCACGATGAGCGCGCCAAGCGCCGCGACGGTTGCTAGTCCGAGGAACTTCATCATCTGCGTGTCTCCTTGTCGCGAGTCTTACCACTTCCTGCTTCGGCAAGCAGGTCTTCGATGAGCGAATCAATCATCTCGACCGCTCCGTCCAGGGCGGCGCGCACGGGCTCACTCAGGCCCATGCGTAGCTCCACATCATCGCCATCGCCATCCCCCGCGAGCCACGCCGGCTCGCAGCCCACCACCAGCACCCGCCCGGGCCGCGCGCCCAACCTTCGCGCGAAGGCAAGCACCCGCGCGGGGTCCATGCTGTGCGCGTCCGCCACGACGCCACCCGCCGCCGGTTCGTCCAGCGGGCCGCCTTCCGGCGACTCCGGCTCGATGAGATACAAGGTACCGGGAGCGCCGCCCCGCGCCACGGCGTCCACGAGCACGAGCGTCTCGCAGCCATCGAGCAGGGTATACGCCAGCTCGACGCCACGAATCCCGAAGTCCGCGACCACTACGCCCGCCGGGTAGGGGCGGCCCGCGAGGTGGCGGGCAACCTCCACGCCGAACCCATCATCGCCGAGAAAGACGTTGCCGACGCAGGCGACCAGCACGCGCGCGGGCGTCGGTTGGGGCAAGGCGTCCACGCTCATGGCGACCTCCCCGGCGTGTCCAGCAACTCCACCTCATCGAGGAAGAAGAAGAAACGATGACCCGGCATCACCCGCTCGCCGGCCTGCTCGCGGCCAGGGTCGTCGTCCAGCGCCACCATGAGATAGACGCGATCCTCATAGTCCTGGCGGATGTCTTCGATGCGCGCGGTCTTGCCGGCCAGCAGCATATCGAAGGCGTCGGCCCGCGCGGATGGATGCAGGCGCACGCTGTCGCCGACCTGCGCCACACGCCCGCCGATCAGCGCGATGACGGGCGGCGTGTCCTCGCGAAACGGGTCACTCATAAGGCGCCGCCTCCCGCCGCCGGCCCCATGCCGCGTATGACGCCATGCAGCTTCATCAACTGCTCGCCAGTCAGCGCCTCGGTGCGCTCCAGAATCTCGCGGGCGCGCGCGTCGCCCTGGCGCATCTCGTCCTTTTCTTCGTCGGTCAACGCCAGAATGCGCAGCGTGAGGATCTCGTCTATCTCCGTGCCATCGAAGAGGGCGCCCGCGCTTTCGGG